>JAKSBO010000295.1 GCA_022361095.1 Desulfobacterales bacterium
CATGGCAGCGGCTCATGAAATCGGGGTTTTCTGCTGCTATGACGGATTGCCCTATTGCCGCATTGATCCATCATACCGGTTCAAGTCAGACAATTTGGAAACCAGCCGTATCTACTATATGAGTGAAGTCTTTGAAAAAGAATTGCATCGAACCGATGAAAGTGAAAGGGAAAAAAGCGATGTCTGTGCCCAATGTTCCTATGGCGAAATCTGCCAGGGTCCTTATGCGGGAAGTGATACCTCGGATTTAAAACCGATCTGTGAACCGGTTCCCAATTATTTTGTATTTCAAAAAATTGCCCAAATCAGCAGCGCCGGTAAAAATTGCTTACTTGACGGGGGTTTTCCCGTCCTTTCCCCCCATTTCAAACAGATCGCCGTGGAGGAGTCCGGTGCCTATCACCTGTTCGAGGCCGAGAGCGGTTTTTTCAAAACCCAAAATTTTTTATCCGCCATGCGTAAAGGGGATCTCTACCTGATGAACAGTGCAAATACAGGGGATGGCGGGGGAACCGGTGAGAATGGGTTCAGGTGCATGGTTAAGATAAAGCGGCGCGCCAGGTGTGAAAATTGCGGCAAAGCCTGTCCCGGAATCTATGGGGCCGGCACCGAGACAATTTTTGATTTAGACGCCATCCCGGAAAATTTGACGCGTATCAGAGGGGAGGTGCTGGATGTCGGATTCGGGGATATGGTTTTTGAAGATCTGTTTTTTCAGAGATTGAAGGGCAGGATTCAATATACCGGCATTGAACCGGATAAACAAAAATTTGACAGGGCTGTATTAAAATATCCTGACGCCTTTTTGATAAACCGGACCATCGAACGATTCAAGCCCGGACATGGGACGTTTGATTATATACTCCTTTTGGGAAGTTTCAATCACATACAGGACCTGGACCGGGGATTCAGGGTCATGCAAAAAGCGTTGAAACCCCATGGTAAGTTGATCGTTATCGAGAACGATATCTTTGGTTTGGCCGGGTCCTGTTTGGAACATGCATGGCCCATGAATGGCCCGGCAGATGACCGGGGATATGAACATTACAGAAACTGCGATATGGAAACTGCTGACAAACTATTAAAAAAGGCCGGATTTATAAGCTGTTTCAAAAGCGACGGCAGGGGAGAAAAAAATAATTTCTGGTTGATCGAGGCTGAAAAGCTGTCCGGGTTCCGTTCTCATGATCCCACCAGGTAATAGAGTGTCAGTTTGCCGGTATCATGCATTGAAAAGGAGAGCCGGTTCTCCCGTGTCTGAACATTTGATCTCAATTCCTCGTAAATGTTCAGGTCGAATTCATATCCCCGGGATTGAATAAAATGTTTAACACTCTTCCAGGCAATGCCGTTTTTTTCCAGGGAAAGATCGATTTCCGAAGCACGGGTTTTTTCCATTGCTCCTTTACCTTCGATTCTTTTGATTGAAATGACGTCGGTCAGTTGCGTGTAACCCAGGGATTTCAAGTAATCAAAAAAGGGGAGGGGAAAAAATGCCCCCGGTTGATGCATCAGGTTCACTCTATGGTACAGGTAGTAAGTCTTTATCCGTGATATGCCCCCCTGACCGAAATCAATGCCGATCAGGTGAAGCCTTGCAAGCGACAGCCGTTCATTTTCACCCGACACCGGCACCCCCAGCCGGCAGAGTAATTTTGCCTTTTGCCCTATGTTCCGGGGCGGGAACTGCAGGTACAATTTGAAACGAAAATTTTCCGGACCAATCACTTCCGCGCCGAACAATAGTTGTCCGGCACCGTAAAGCCATGCTTCCCGGGCTATTTGGTCAATCCAGTTTTTATATTTGTTTCCCAGTGGCGACACCAGCATTGCCAAATGATCATGCACGGTTTCTCTGCGTTCCCGGAACAGCGGAAAACTGTACGAGAAACGGTAGGTTGAGCATCCGTGTTCTGTCCACTGGATTGAGGGTTCAAAAATATTGGAAAATTTTTTATGGTCCGACAGATAAATGCGAGCCAGGTTTTTCTCCATCACAGGCAGGACCGAAGAGCCAAGATGAAAACCGTCCGGGTTCGATCCGGCCACGGCTTTTCGAACCCGGGAAAACCAGTTATGCATCATCCGGTCAGGCATACCCGTGCATCACTCCAACACCATGCGCCCGTCATCATTGCGGCGGAGCAGGGCCATCAGCGTCAAGCGCAACCGGCGCTTGAATCCTGATCCGGCTTTTCGGGGCGGCAGTTCCAAAAGGGTAACATTGAAACCCATGGTCTGTCCGTGTCGTTTCCTGGTGTCATCCCGTGGTTCCAGCACTAACATATGCCGGCTGCCCCCGGTGGCGGTCATGTGGAATTGCACCCTTGTTTTTTGCCTGCTGATCCCCTCCAGCCGCCAAAGTGAGGTCTCCGTGAGCAGGCAGCCGTCCGGTTCCTTAAAAAGCGTCAGCCACTCCTCGTTGGTTGGGGGAATTCTTTTTTC
>JAKSBO010000900.1 GCA_022361095.1 Desulfobacterales bacterium
CATCAGCTCATGAGCTGGCATGCCGTTTCTATTATTTAATTATTTGTTTTCGTTTTTTTTTGATAGTGGTATATATTACAAATAATCTATATTTTATATTCAGTCTCAAAATTCGTATCGCAGAAAAGTCTTATAGGATTCGTATGGAGATTGAAGATAACAGCTAAACATAGATAAAAAACCGTTCAAAAGTTCCTGAAAGTAACAACGTGACGCTTTCTGTATTTTCTCAGGCGGGAAAAGACGCAGGCTTTATCATTCGCCTTTCGATGAATCGATAGAATAGAAGATATGCATATAAAGGATATTTATTAAAAAAGCAGATTAATTCAAAAGAGGTGCGCATGAAAAATATAAAAATCGGCTTGAAAATGACAATTGGATTCGGTTCCGTTATTCTGTTGATGATTATTGGCGGTATTGTTTCTTATCATACGGCCACCAAGCTGTCCGGTCTGACAGAAAAACTATATCTGCACCCCCTTGCAGTCGGAACGAGTATTCGGGACATTCAAACAGAACTGGTCTCGATCCATAGATCCATGAAGGATGTTGCAATGTCCCAGACGCTGGAACAAATGAAAACAGCGCAGGATCTTGTGGATGAGAATGCTAAAAGTGCAATGGCGTATTTTAAACTTTTAAACGAGCGGTTTTTAGGGGATAAAAAGGATATCAAGCTTGCAGAAAAGTTATTCGCAGACTGGGCGCCCATACGAAACAAGGTCATTGAACAGCGCAAAATCCAAATCCAAAACAATGCAAATGAGATCACACGGATAGAAGGTGCTCCCCATGTGGCGAAAATTATGAAATCCCTTGATGGGTTGATTAAATTTGCAAAAGGAAAAGCAAAAGAATTTAATAATAAAGCACAGGCACGGGGTGCGGGTGCCGATGCGCAAGTTCTTGTGGGGAAATTTTATAAGCATCCTTTTACCGTTGCCACGACTGCCATACAGATTAAGACAGACGCGATGATCATCCTCAAGGACATGAAGGACCTTTCTGTTGCATCCACCCCGGAAGCTGTCAATCGCATTGCCGCCCATGTCGATAGCCAGGCCAATATTACATTGTCAAATTTTAAATTGCTCAAAGAACGGTTTTTAGGTGATAAAACCCAAATTGACAAGGCCGAAAAGCTGTTTGCCGACTGGAAAAAAATCCGGAAAAAAGTGATCAAAATGCGGCTGGCCCAGGTGACGGCAAATCCCGGGGAGATCACTATAAAAGAAGGCGCCCCCCATCTTGAGAAACTTATTTCGGTATTGAATAAGATAGAGGATTTTGCCGACAACAAGGCTGTTGAGTTTTATGAAAGTGCAAAAAATCAGGCAATATACAGCAATATGCAGATTGTTGTGCTTTTTGCCATTGCGACACTTATTGGTGTTATTATGGCATTTATCATTACCCGCAGCATTATCGTTCCCATGAAAGAAACCGTACAGATCGCAGAAAAGGTGGCATCGGGTGACCTGACCCAGAAATCCGCAATTAACCAGAAAGATGAACTTGGTGATATGATCAGGGCCTTGAATACCATGATTGAAAATCTTTCAACCATGTTTAAAAATGTTGATACAGGTGTACAGGCCCTTAATTCATCTTCCGAGGAGTTGTCCGATGTATCCGAACAGGTGGCATCCAATGCCGAGCAGACGTCGGAAAAGGCCGGAAGTGTTGCCGCTGCATCCGAAGAAATGTCAGCCAACATAAATAGCGTGGCATCCGCCACTGATCAGGCGACCGCCAATATTCAGACCATCGTTTCCGCCGTAGAAGAGATGTCTTTAACGATTAACGAAATCGCAAACAATACAGCCAAAGGCAGCGAGACAACATCAAAGGCCGTTGAAACGGCACAAACCGTTTCCAATAAAGTGGATGAATTAGGCAAAGCAGCATCAGAAATTAACAAAGTAACGGAAACGATAGCAGATATTTCCGAACAGACCAACTTACTGGCGTTAAATGCAACCATAGAAGCAGCAAGAGCCGGAGACGCCGGGAAAGGTTTTGCCGTTGTCGCAGGAGAGATAAAGACCCTTGCCCAGCAAACTGCCGAGGCGACCGCCGAGATCAACAACAGGATTTCCAGTGTCCAGTCCACCACCCAGGAATCGGTTGAGGCCATTGATGCCATCTTGACCATCATCAACGAGATTAACGACATCGTTACCTCCGTGGCCACAGCCATTGAAGAGCAGTCCGCCACAACCCAGGAAATTTCAAATAATATTAGCCAGGCTGCAAGCGGAGTCCAGGATGTCAATGACAATGTAAACCAGACTTCCGCCGTGGTTGGAGAGGTTAATCAGGATATCAGCCAGGTGAATCAATCCGCAGAAGACATAAAAACCGTGGGAATGAAGGTAAAAACCAGTGCTTCCCGGTTATCTGATATTGCCGGAAATTTTAATGAAATGATCAGCCGGTTTAAATTATAGAAACCAAAGCCCTGCCGGGGATTCTGCCCGGGCAGGGTGCTTTTGAATTTTATCATTGAAGCGCGGTTTCCCGGCCCTGGTCCTGACGTGTATTCCGGGCGTTGTCAAAATCGTGCGCATCAATCTTCCGGGTAAGTTCATCAATCATGCTTTGCCTGTCTCAAGGCCATTGATCCCTTGGATAACGTCTGAAAGACGGGCTGAAAAATCAGGCAGCAGGTCCATGGCCGCCTGCATGTCTCTGTTTTTCAGTGCGTCGTCCAGTCGTGTTGCTGATTCAAAAACAAGGGTGGCGCTGATATTGCCTGAAACACCTTTAACGGAATGTGCAAGTCTTTGGGCTGTTTCCATCTCTTTGGAGATCAGGGCCTGCCGGATTTTATCTGCCGTATCGGCCTGGTTTTCGGCGAATTTTTTTAAAAGATTCCGGTACAAAAGCATGTTCCCGGCCATACGAACCAGCCCCTCCCGGATGTTGATGCCCGGCAGGGGCCCAAAATTTTCAGATACTGCGTTATGGTCAACGTCCTTGTGGGGTGGAGTTTTACTTCCCCGGGCGGTTTTGTTTGAGGCAGGTGTTGTTACCAATGTGCGCAGGACATGGAGTAGTTTTTTGACATTAATGGGTTTGGGCACATAATCATTCATTCCGGCAGCCAGGGTTTTTTCCCTGTCCCCGGCCATGGCATTGGCCGTCATGGCGATAATGGGCAGATCCTTAAATTCCGGCTGTTCTCTGATTTTACGGGTGGCGGTGCAGCCGTCCATCTCCGGCATGTTGATATCCATGAGCACGGCGTCATATTTTGTTTTCTGAACAGCTTCCAATGCCAGAAGGCCGTTTGCTGCCAAATCCACAACAAAGCCGTTTTTTTCCAAGATTCCTTTGGCCACCTGCTGGTTCACCTCGTTGTCCTCGACCACCAAAAATTTTGCCCCCTGGATTTGCGTTACGTCGGGAAATTGTTCCTTTTTGTGCCCAAAGGGTCTTTGCGCTGTTTTTTCTCCCAGTGCTTCCATGATTGAATCGGACAATATAGAGGGAGAAACCGGTTTGATCAGACAGCTTTTAAATTCCAGGCCATTAACCTTTTGCGCCAGCTTCTCCCGGGCATACGCCGGGACCATGATTATCAAAGGCGTCTTTTTTTCCAGAGCGGCTTTTATCTTTTCAGCGGTTTGCAGTTCATCCATTCCCGGCATCTGCCAGTCCATG
>JAKSBO010001124.1 GCA_022361095.1 Desulfobacterales bacterium
AATGCCTCGGGCATCAACGACGGGGCCGCGGCTGTGCTCATGATGACTGCCCGGCGTGCCGATGCGCTTGGGCTTGAGGTGCTGGCAAAGGTTAAAGGTTTTGCATCCGGCGGCCTTGATCCTGCTTATATGGGGCTGGGGCCTGTGCCGGCAGTGAAACGGGTGCTCAAGCAAACCGGTATGGCCTGGTCCGATATTGATATGATCGAACTGAACGAAGCCTTTGCCGCCCAGGCCATCGGCTGCATGAGGGAACTGGGTCTTGATGTGGAAAAACCCAATGAACTGGGATCGGGCATCTCTTTGGGCCACCCCATCGGTTGCACGGGTGCCCGGCAGATGGTCACCGCAATTCACCAGATGAAAAGAAAGGACTACAATACCGGTCTGATTACCATGTGTATCGGTGGCGGTATGGGTATGGCAATGATTATTGAACGGTAGATTATTGGTGTTTTCCGGTATGTTCTCCTTTACTTCGGATTTTTAAAATGTTAAATAATTAAATTAATATTGTCTATATAACTGATTGAAATTGAATTGAAAAAAGAGGTGTGAAACCATGGATATTCCACGCAAACTTGGGATACTGATATACACGGCCGTACCTGCCATCGTCGGTGGCGGCATTGTATACCATTTCTTTGGAAGTTTTACCCAGGTTATCATCTGGGAAGTATTGCTGGTGCTGGCTGCCCTGGGATTTATCAGCAGTTAACACCGGGTATTTCGTACATTAAAGGCAAAGCCGCACCTGTGCAGGGAAACCCCCGTCTGCATGTTGCGGCTTTACCTCGTTATTTAGTGCCTTTCTTTTTTACCATTAATCGGTTTTTCGATCACCAGGCAGGTATATTTGGAGCAGAATATTTTTCAGAGGGCAGTGTTCTTTTTTTTCCTGACACTGTTTTGCATATCCATTTTTCTTGTGGGCAAAGTCATTGCCCCGTTTTTTGCCAGTCTGGTTCTTGGTATTGTCATTGCCGGTATTTTCAGGCCTGTATTTAAAACTTTGGTTCGATATATGCCTGTACGGCCAGCTTCCGTTATCACCTGTCTGGCTGTTTTTTTCATTGTTTTTATCCCGGTTGTCTTTTTTGCGGGCATCCTCTCCAGGGAAGCATTGGGGCTTTACAATTTGGCAATGGATGCGGTGTTTTCCAAAAATCTGATCAGTTTCCTGGAAAGCACCCGGGCCCTTGAGCGGATCAACGAATTTCTGATCACGGCAAATATTAACATCCAGATCTCCTGGCGTGAGTTGATCGATCCATTGACCGAAGTTGGAAAAAATTTAGGCTTTTCCCTGTTTCAGCAGGCCAGGTTTTTAACCTCCAACCTGGTAAACCTGGTATTTTATTTTTGCTTGATGCTCATTGTGGTTTTCTACATGTTCATGGACGGGGACAAGTTCATC
>JAKSBO010000470.1 GCA_022361095.1 Desulfobacterales bacterium
TGGGCCAGTTCCGACATAATCCTTGGCAACTGGGGGATCTCAAGCAGATGAAGTATCTTGGCAACCCGGTGAACCATGATGGCATACAGTCCCGGATAAGAAAAAATAATTTCATCGTGGCTTTTGGCAGCCGGATCACCGTCATAAGCCGCCCTGACATCGGCAGCCAATTTTTTCCGCAGAACCGGAATCTGCTCAATCACCATGAAGGCAGCCTCATTGCCCCGGTTTTCACACTCCGAACATACCCTGTCAAACCTTCTACAATCATGGCGCAATACATGGATGATTTGTTTGGAAAGGATATCATAAAGCCGGCTGATCTCCCGCCCCATATGATAGGTCTGGTTAACACGGTCCATTTTTTCATTTGAAAAATATCCGGGGAACAAAATATTTCTTAATTTTTCAATCATCTCCCTGACCGAGGTGGAAAAATGGATGGGTTCATCGCCAATGTGGGCAAAGCATTCAGGATCATCCAGCGTATGGATAATCCGCTCAATAGCTGCGGGAAGAGCAGATCTTTGCCGGTTCCGGGTCCGTGTGTCCACACATCGGCATAAATTTTCTTTTGGGTTTGACGGACTCATTTGCCTTGCTCTCCTTGCATCTTATTAAACATGTCCAAAAACACATCACAACTTCGGCATTCTTCCATTTTTTTCTCCCAGGAATCATGGATTTTGCCCCCGCACCGGGTGCCATTGACAAACCAGCACATATCCCCGGATTGAAATTCATACGCCGGGCAACGGCTTTTTTGCTCTTTGGGGCATTTCAACAGATCCCAGCACTTTTTTTTCTTGCCGCTTCCCCGCAGGGTCCGGGAGAACAAAAAATAGACCTGCCTTTCCACATGGCCGGGAATTTTTCGCCAGCCCTGCTCATAGCTGTGTATTGCCTTAACCGACACCCCCAAAAGCTGTGCCATCTCTTTCTGGGTACGGTTTAAACGAGACCTGAGTATTTTAAATTCATTGCTGATCATCGATGCTTTCCCCAAATAA
>JAKSBO010000545.1 GCA_022361095.1 Desulfobacterales bacterium
CTGGCTGGAATGGGGCATGTCTTTGATGAGCATTAATATGGAAAGCCTTCTATATTCCTTGCTTGGAGAAAAATAAGTGGTGGTATAAGGGATCATCAAAAAATATAGCTCCGCTCTTTCGGTTACATGTCAATACTGCCATAACCAAATTCTAAATTTTATCAAGGCCGGAATACGTATTCCATATTCAATAAAGGCCAAATACTGATTTTAAGGGTTCTGGTTGCTTCTTAATATAAATAGTATTGTCGGCAAGAAGCATCCATTCATTAAATGGTTTTTTATAAAATGTTATAAAAATAAATGTTATTATTAAATTTTGACCTCTTTAAAAAATTTTATGGTATTATACAGCCCTTCTTCAAGATCTATCCTTGGTTCCCACCCTAGATTATTTTTGGCCATAGAAATATCCGGTTTACGCTGGGCCGGGTCGTCTAACGGCAGTGGTTTAAAGACAATTTTTGATGTGGTTTCAGTAAATTTGATAATTGCTTCGGCTAATTCAAGAATGCTGAATTCCACAGGGTTTCCTAAGTTAAAAGGGCCGGTAATATTATCTTTTGTTGCCATAAAAGCAATAAATGCATCGACCATATCATCCACATAACAAAATGATCTTGTCTGGCTGCCATCCCCATAAATAGTTATGGGCTCGCCCTTAAGGGCCTGAACAATAAAATTGGACACCACACGCCCATCGTTAGGATGCATTCTAGGGCCATAGGTATTAAAAATACGTCCGACTTTGATATTCAAATGATGCTGGCGATGATAATCAAAAAACAGGGTCTCGGCACATCGTTTCCCTTCGTCATAACAGGAGCGCATCCCGATTGGATTGACATGTCCCCAATAATCCTCTGTCTGTGGATGAACTTTAGGATCACCGTACACTTCACTGGTAGAGGCCTGGAAAATTTTGGCATTGGTTCTTTTCGCTAAACCAAGCATGTTGATGGCACCGTGAACACTTGTCTTAGTCGTTTGTACCGGATCATGCTGATAATGAATCGGCGATGCAGGGCAGGCAAGATTATAGATTTCATCAACTTCAACATACAGGGGAAACGTAATGTCGTGCCTTAGAAGCTCGAAGTTGGGTTTCCCTAAAAGATGTTCAACATTTTTTTTCTGGCCGGTGAAATAGTTGTCTAAACATAAAACATCGTCCCCATGTTCAACAAGCCTTTCGCACAAATGGGACCCTAAAAACCCGGCGCCGCCGGTCACCAAAACGCGCTTTCGTATATGTTTCATTTGGGTCGCCATCCTTTTATTTCGCATTTTAGGGGACGTTTAATGATGGAAAGAATCCTTTGGGCATTGTTTTGCCTTATCGGTTCCTCAGGCGTCTTGGATCTTTCAATGCGAAAACAATTAAAATGTTTGTTCAGTTAAAACAATTCATACCATCGCATTACACTATCGTCAAGAACTATCCATACATTAAATGGTTTTTTGTTTGGCCGGAAAGCCACGAGAACCCTCGTGTTCCATGCAGGATTGCATAAAGCTTTGGATTTTCAGAAACATTTTAATCAGAAAAACATACTTGATTATGGTGTTAATCTGCAATGAGCGAATGAGATTTCGCCCTGCATACGAAAACATCCGGATGGCAGGGCTTTTGGTTTATTTAAATAGTTTTTATTTTATCCTGTAATTAATTCCCGGGCCTTGATTGCAAGTTTTTCCCTGAAAATTTTGGAGTTGTGCCGGATATCCACAGGAAATTTATGCTCTATGAAAATGTATTCAATACCGGAGGTCAACGGGTTTTGTTCGGCCAGTTCGGACAATTCCCGGATGAATTGTTTTTCATCGGATATTTTTTCAAACGGTTCCACAAATACCACGGGGATCTGACGGCTTTTGGGGCCCACTCCGGTGAGCGCACTGCGATAAACCTTTTCATGATTGTTGAAAATGGCTTCCACAGGAATGGTAAACAAGGTCTCTTTCCCGGTTTCAACCCGGTGGGCTTTTCTGCCGCAAAACCAGATTCTCCCCTTGGAATCCTTCCAGCCCAAATCCCCCATCCTGTGCCATATTTTACCGTCCGGATCTTCTATTTTAGCCTGAAGATCGGCGTTGGCATTATTAAAATAATGCTCGGTAACATGGTCAGCCTTTACCGTTATTTCCCCCACCTGATTTTCAGGCACGTCACTGGTTTCCTGGATTCGGGTAATCGGCTCGTCGGAAATTTCAATCAATTTTACCTTTGTATCCGCAATGGGCCGCCCCACACACATGCCAAACCCCTGCTCCGATAATTTCCGGGTTTCAGAAAGGATTTCATGGGAACCGATGGATATGATGGGAACCGCTTCCGTGGCCCCGTAGGGCGTATGAATCTGGGTGTTCTCGGAGAGCATGGATGAGAACTGTTCAATATTGGCGGGACTTACCGGGGCTCCTGCAGACACCACCCGGCGCAATGACGGCAGTTTAATTTCATTTTCCTTTCCGTATTTTCCCACCCGGTTCAACAGCGCCGGGGATGCAAACATATTGGTCACACCATGGTTTTCAATGGCTTCTATAATTTTTATAGGATTCACAAGGGCAGGTTTTGTCGGATCCATATCCGGGATTACTGCCGTCATGCCCAGGGCAGGATCAAACAAAGCAAAAAGCGGAAAAGTGGGCAGGTCCACCTCATCAGGTGCAATTTGAAAATGGGACCGGATCTGACGGATCTGGGCCTCAAAGTTCCCATGGGTGTATATAACACCCTTGGCAGGGCCTGTGGAGCCGGTTGTAAATACAATGGCTGCGGTTTCGTTTGCCGCGGTCTGTACCTGTTTAAAAGGAGTGCCCGGAAACCTGTTCATCAGCTGATCCAGGGTATGCCCGCCCCAGAACCATTTTCTGCCCACGGTCACCCACCGTTTCACGGTCTTAAAATATCCGGGGCGCAGGGTTCGAAGCACATGTGCCTTTTCAATGCCGATAAAGGCTTTGGGCCGGCTTTGGGAAAGGCATTGCAGCATCCGGTCAATCCCCATGCCGGGATCCACCACCACTGGCACGGCCCCCACCTTGAACATGGCAAAGACCGTAAGAAAAAAGTCCATGCCCGGGGTCACCATCAAAATGGTACGGGTTCCCCGGCCAATACCGATACTGTCAAGACCTGCAGCAAGACTGTCGGACTGCTGGTCAAGCTGGCGAAAGGTCAACTGGCTGTACAAAACCCGCCCGGCCCTGTCCCGGGAGGCAGGATAGACCACGGCCCGTTTGAACGGAAAGGTTTCAGCAGATTGTTTCAGGCTTTGGGCAATATTTGTATAGCGTGTCATAAAAACATCTTTTTTATTTTATACAGGGTCCCTTTGATCATGCCTTCGGGGGCCTTAGGCATGGCGTCTTTTAGCGGGCCTGTCAGTTCCTGGGCTTTTTCCAGGGCCTCGTTGGCAGCCTGGGTCATCTGTTCGGCAGTCTGATCAATTTTTTCCTGTCCCAGGGTCTGGTTCACCTGGAACAGAACAAAGGTTTCTTTAATGGGTTTTTCCAATTTTTCAAAGGATTTTTTTAAAGACTGCATGCCTTTGTCCCATTCCTTTTTCTGGCCGTCTGCAATCTTCTTTTGATCCGGGTACTTGGTGCCCACGGCATCAATACGGGCAATTTCTGTTTCAAATAAAACCATCTCCCCGTTAAACGCCACCAGGGCATCATAAAGTTCGGGCATTCGGGTAAAACAAAAGACAAGCATCTCCTCGGGAAGGGTGACATGGGAAAGGGAGATGGATTGATAAACCCGTCCGTCTTCGCCGCCTGAACCTGCAAAAAATTTGGTGTAGGCAAAAGATCCGCCGCCCAGCCCCCCCAGAATCAGCAAGATAAGCAGAATAGTGCTCAGCTTTTTTATTAATGGTTTTTTCTTGGGGTCAGCCGGTTTGGATTTTTCATCGCTCTTTTCCTCGACAGCCGGCTCCCCGGGCGCATCTTTTTTTTTCTTTTTTAAAAATCCCATAACACCTCAATTTATCCGGCATATATTCGAAACTCAAAAATCAAAGAAAATGTCAGGGTAAAAACTTTTGAATCAATTCAAGGGTGGGGCCGGGTTTATCTTCGAACAGATAATGGCCGGCGTCCTCAAATACATGGGCACGGGATTGGGGAAATCTGTTTCTAAATTCGTTAAGAAAATGAACGTCAAAAACAAAATCCCGGGTTCCCCATAAAAACATGAGCTGATCCTGATCAAGATTGCAAAGTGCCTGATCCACCTTCTGAACCCTGGCATAACTTCTGTCTTTTGCTGTTATCGGTATATCCTGGACAAATTTTAAGGTGGCAATGCGATTTTGCCAACTGTTGTATGGGGCAACAAGACCTTTTTTGACAGAATCGGCAAGCCGGGTTTCCGCGCCAAGATACAGAGCACCCCGGGCAAAAACGTTGGCACCTAAAACAGCCGGTACGGCAAACGGCGCAAAATATTTGATGGCCCAAAGCGCCGCCGGAAAGCGTTTGGACGCCGGCAGAAAGAAACCGGAGGTGTTTGTGATTACAATTTTATCCACCCGCTCCAGGTTATCCAGGGCCCAGGCAAGCCCGATCATCCCGCCCCAGTCATGGACGACCAAAGATATTTTTTCATCGATATCCAGACTTTGGACAAGGGCATCCAGATCCGCCACCCGTTGATCCAATGTATAATCATAATCTTTAGCCGACGGCTTGTCAGAAAACCCACACCCGATATGGTCCGGTGCAATGGCCCTGAAACGGCCCGACAATCCCGTGATCAGCCGGCGGAAATAAAAGGACCAGGTGGGGTTGCCGTGGACCATGAGCACAGGCCTGCCGTTTCCCTGATCCACATAATGCATTTGATTCCCGTTGATTTGGGCATAATGGGGTTCAAATGGATAGAGGCGCTCAAATCCTGTGGTGGAGGTCCGCTGCCCGTTTATAATTCTTGTTACCATTCCACCCCCAGAAAGTAGCAGTTAAGTCCGGACCCCACCCCGAGAAAGATAACAAAATCTCCAGGGGCAAAGAACCCGCGTTCATCGCCAATGGCTGCGGAAATCGGCAGGGACACCGAACCCACATTGCCCAGAAAAGGAAAGGTGCTGAAATCTTTTTTCCGGTCGATATTCATGGCAGTATAAAATTTATGGTGATGGCCCTCCCCCACCTGGTGACCCACTATTTTATCCGGCTGATCCGCAGATAAATTAAACGCTTTTCGGAACATTTTATAGGTTTCCACAACCAGTTCCACGCCGTGGTCAAGCACCTTCTGGGCATCGGTTCGCATGATCACCCTTGAATCCGTAGGCATACCCTTACCTTCAAATCCCCAGGAACAAAGATCCCAGTAGCGGATGGCATTGTTCACCACGCCGCCTTTAACGGCATGGCGCGGGGCCGAAGATTCGCCCAGGGTACCGTCGGTGAGCAAAATTGCCGCTGCGCCGGAGCCGCCGGTCATGGTGGCCACAGCCTCCCTGTAGAAATCTATGCTTTTGTGGGTGTTGATCTCTTCAATGGTTGAATCCACAATCTGCCGGGCCGACTCGCAGGAGACCACCAGCCCTGCTTTTATATGCCCAAGCTGGATCTCATTGGCCACATGGACCATACCCGTAATCATGCCCAGGCATGCAGATTTAACATCATATACATGGGCGTGCGGCCCCACACCGAGCATGTCTGCCACCGCGCAGGATGTAGCCGGTTCAAACCCGTCCTGGCATACCCCGCAAAAACACAGGGCTCCCAGCGCCTTGGGGCTGATACCAGCTTCATCCAGGGCCCGCTTGCCTGCCACAGCCGCATGTTCGGCAATGGTATGGTCCTCATCCCAGTACCGGCGTTCCCGGATGCCGGTCAACGCCTCCAGCTGGCCGGGCACAAATCCCACAGCCTCAAAAAAAGGGGCAAGCTTTTCATCAATTTCCCGGCTGGTCACGATATGGGGTGCCAGCTCATATCCAAAGGATTCAATAAACACCTTGTCGTACTTCATATTTTCCTCCAGTACGCCTCAAGATCCCGGCGGGTCACACCTTCCAATTTTCCCGGTGTACAAACTACACAAAGACGGCAAATGAACAATTGGACTTTAATGAACACTTGAA
>JAKSBO010000247.1 GCA_022361095.1 Desulfobacterales bacterium
GGGATATTGCTTTTTTCCGCTGTCCGGTGCACAAGGCCCGCAGCATTGGATGCAATGACCCCGCCCCCCACATAAAAGAGGGGGCGTTGGGCGCGGTTGATCATCTCCGCCATCCGGGCAAGCTGTTCCTGGTCCTGGAACTGCTGTTTTTCAGGGGTTCCGGGTTCCGGGTATTTTTCCAAGGGTGCCGGCCGGGTTTGGACATCCTTGGGTATATCGATGACCACGGGGCCGGGCCGCCCGGATTCGGCGATCCTGAAGGCTTCGGGAATGACCGTTAAAAGGTCTTCTGGGGACTGGACCAGGAAATTGTGCTTGGTTACGGGAATGGTCAGCCCGTAAGTATCCACCTCCTGAAAGGCATCGGTGCCGATGAGTGAGGTGGGCACCTGGCCCGTAATGGCCACAAGCGGAATGGAGTCCAGGTGGGCGTCGGCCAGGGCCGTGACCAGGTTGGTGGACCCCGGGCCCGAAGTGGCCGTGCATACGGCAGCCCGGCCGGTGGTCCGCGCCCAGCCCTGGGCCATGAAGCCGGCGCCCTGTTCGTGCCGGGTCAGGATGTGCCGGATGGGGCTCTGGCAGAGGGCATCGTAGAGCGGCAGGGTGGCCCCGCCCGGGATTCCCCAGATGATGTCGATGCCCTGCCGTTCCAGCAGTTTTACAATTAATTGTGCTCCGTTCAGTGCCATGTGTTTATCTCCCTATGAATAAATTTTGCCAAAAAAAAAACCCCCGCCGGCTTTTGCCGGCGGGGGTTTAAAATTAAGTATATGAGTTCAGTCTGCTATGGACATCCCTTCCGGCAACGGTAACGGCTCACCAAGCCGACGATTACCACAACACCCACGACCACAGACAACACCACCAGAGTGCTGTTGATGTTGGCCTGAATGTCAATCATGGAAGGTCTCATAGGTACCAAATTTAAGTTTTTAGTTATCTGTTGGTTTGGTAATTCAAATCTTTTTTAAAGTCAATGGATTTTTTTAATTTGAATGCCCGGTCCATAATCCAAAAATGGATTTTAGCTGAAAACGGGGAAATAGAACCAATATGGGAAAAACCGTGAATATTGACTCGGATGCGGTCTGCCGGTATATAATTTAACCGGGCTGGCCGACCGAATACCCGTTGTAAAGGCTCTGCGGCGTATACATCCGTAGTTGAAACGGTATACGGACACGTTGGAATCACCGGCAATGGGCGGGTTGACAGGCATGGCAAATTCCGGGCACTTTGATCAGATCATGGCGCAGGGCCGGGACAGGTTTGTTGCTTCGGCTATATAAAATTTACAGGTGGTAGGATTTTGTTTTTTATTACGGCACTTTTGGTCACAGGTCTTATTTACGGGTTTTTCGGATTTCGAATCATCAGCCCCCTTCCCCTGAACGCCAAATGGAAAACCGGGCTGTGGGCAATGCTGTTTTTTTGTTTCGCTGCATTGATTTGGGTGATGATAACCCACCACAGACCTCCCAACGATGAGATCACCCGGCCTCTTTACTGGTTTGCATTTACCTGTTTTGGTTTTATGACGCTTATATTCCCGGGCATTCTGTGCAAAGACGTCTGTGTGTGGGGCTATTCTCTTGTCTGTAAACTGCTCTCCCAAAAAGGGAAACAAAGCAGGCCCACCGGGACACCAAAGGTGGATATAAATCCGTCCCGGAGGAATTTTTTGACCAATTCCGCAAATGCGGCGCTGGTGGGTACAGCCGTTGTGTTAACCGGGTACGGTATCAACCGGGTGACCCGGGAACCGGACGTGGTCAAAGTGGATGTGCCGCTCCAAGGACTGCCGGAGGCGTTCCGGGGATTCTCCATTCTTCAGATCTCGGATCTGCACATCAGCACGACCCTGAAAAAAGAATATGTCCGAAAAGTCGTGGACCTGGCAAGCCGGCAACAGGCCGACATGGTTGTTTTTACCGGAGACCTGGCCGACGGTCATGAAAAAGATATGGGCAAAGAGGCCATACCGCTATCAGACCTGCATGCCCCGTTTGGAAAGTATTTTGTCACAGGGAACCATGATTATTATTCGGGCGTTTTTCCATGGCTGAATACAATTGAACGTTTGGGCTTTACGCCCCTGATCAATGAACACCGTATCATCGAAAAGGAAAAAGCCCAGATTGTACTGGCAGGAATAACCGATTACCGGGCGGGCAGAATCATACCCGGCCATGCGTCTGATCCGGCAAAGGCCCTTGAGGGGGCACCGTTATCCATGCCAAGAATCATGCTTGCCCACCAACCCAAAAGCATCTTTAAAACAGACTCTCTTGGTGTGGATTTGATGATCTGCGGGCATACCCATGGCGGCCAGTATGTGCCATGGAACTTCCTGGTTTCCCTGGACCAGCCCTATGTGTACGGGCTGCACCGGCACAATGCCACCCAGGTTTATGTAAACCGGGGAACCGGTTACTGGGGGCCGCCTATGAGGGTCTGCGCCCCACCGGAGATCACGGTACTCCGGCTGATCAATGAATCGGCGGTCTAAAAGCTGTGCAATGCTGGGAAAATTTTGTCAATACAGCTCCGGGGGGCAATGCACCCGGGCATCACCGTCAGCATCCTTCTCCTGTTTGTGCCCTTCACATCCTGCTGATACTGACCAAGCTCAGACGCAACGCAGCAGGTAGATCAACTTTTGGATTTGAAGACGGGCTGAAATAAATCACCCCGGCTGCCTATCCGGCTGCCGGGGTGACTCAAAATGTATTGACAAATCATCAATAGCCATCCATAGTGCTGCTTTATAAAAGCGTTTGCTGGGGGTGCTTTAACCGGCTGAGAAGGAAAAGATTCCTGACCCTTGGAACCTGATGCGGATAATGCCGATGCAGGGAAGCGGATATAAACTTTGGTTTTCCATTTATTCCCGCCTTAAAATTTCCTGTACCACTTTTTGATGGGCCGGTACAATCCGCATGCCGTTTCCTCCCCCCGCTTTGTTAAGCGTTCCCTGCTTAGGGAAAATAATCAGTGCCTGAACGGAAAGGAACGGTGATCCTATGCACGCCCATGAACTGGCCGAAAATACGTATTCTCTTTTTGCCGCGCTGCGCGATACAAGACCTTTGATCCATGTGGTGACAAACTTTGTGGTAATGAACCAGACTGCCAATGTGCTTCTGGCCCTTGGGGCATCACCCATGATGTCCTGGGCAGAAGATGATGCCAAGTATATGTCCGGTGTATCGGACGCACTTTGCATCAACACCGGTACCCCGGTTGCGGATCGGATTTCGGTCATGAAGTCCTTGATGGCTTTTGCCGGGGAATCTGGAAAGCCCGTCGTATTAGATCCTGTGGGCGCCGGGGCGGGGACCTTCCGCACGGAAACCGCCCGGGATCTTTGCGACCATGCCCCGGCAAAAATTATCCGGGGCAACCCTTCGGAAATTTGCGCCCTGGCTGCCGGCCATCTATCCACAAAGGGGGTGGACAGCGGGATCTCCGCCGAACAGGCCAGGGCCATTCTCACCGGGCACGGCCGGCCCGACCGAAATGCGGATGATTTGCCAAGCGGTGCCACCGCGCTGCTTGAATCCGCGTCTGCCCTTGTTGTCAGCGGGAGCACCGACATGGTGCTGGGGCAGGGAAAAATGGTTAAAATTTCTAACGGATCCCAACTCATGGGTGCGGTCACCGGTACCGGCTGCATGCTTTCGGCCATCTGTGCCGCTTTTTATGCCGTGGCTGAAAACGGTTTTGACGCTGCCGTTGCAAGCGTTGCCGTTACGGGGATTGCCGGGGAACTGGCCGCAGCCGAATTGTCGGGGCCGGGCTTTTTTCTCCCCCGTTTTATAGACAGCTTGTATGCACTTACGGAAGCGGATATTCATCAACATCTGAGGGCTGATGTGCTGAGGATTGATTAGGTTTGCCTTGATCCGGAAATCGCCTTTTGGGCAATTGTGAGCCAAAGCGCTTTATTCTTTTCGGATGGCAACCGTAATGACAGGAGACTTTTATGGCAGATTTAGCGGAAAACCGGAATCGTTCAACCGGGGACGGCATATCTTTGAAACGCATTATATCAACATTGGGACCGGCCTGGATCATCAGTGCCGTGGCTGCAGGGCCTGGAACGACCTTGAGTGTTGCCAAGGCCGGCGGAACCTACGGCTACGGCTTTTTATGGGTGATCGTGCTCAGTGTGGTGCTGGCATTTGTCTGCCAGTACATGGCGGCCAAAACTGCCCTTATCGGGGGCAGGGGGATTGTTTCCATTGTGCAGGATAAATGGGGCAGTGTGCCGGCCTGGTTTGTGACCCTGGATGCCCTTGTGGTCATCTGGCTTTGCAATGTGGTGCTTTTAAAAGTCCAGGACTTTTAA
>JAKSBO010000544.1 GCA_022361095.1 Desulfobacterales bacterium
GCGTTGACCACCTTGAACAGAATGGCGGAACTCCCGTCCGCAAGGTCTGCATTGTCCCAGGTCACGGTGGTGCCGGAGACCTTGCCCGTGATATCGGTCCAGGTGGTCCCGTTGTCCACCGAGCCCATGAGGGATTCGCCGGCGGTGAGTTCCGCACTCAGGACGGCCGTGATGTCCTGGGTGATGAGCAGGGTGTTAAAATCCGAATCCGAGGCCCCGGTATCCTTGGAGATGTCAATGCCGGAAATGGTGGTTACCGGTACGGGATCCGCTCCCCCGGTGAGGATGAAATCGGCCGAAGGGGCGCTGGTATTCCCGGCCAGATCTGTTTCCTTCACATTAAAATGCCGGGTGGTGCCTGTGGGCAGGGCGGGGGTGAAGGTCCAGGCGGTTCCGGTGACATTGGCCTGGCCCAGGAGGGTGGTACCGTCATAGACCTGGACCGTGGACCCGGCCTCGCAGGTGCCCGAGAGCACAGGCGTGGTGTCGTCGGTGGTGTCCCCGGAGGACAGCGGCCCTGTAATGGCGCCTTCGTCATCCCCAGCCGAGGCAAGGTCTGCCGTGGGGGCGGCCGTGTCCAGGGTATAGGTTTCCGAGACGGTTCGGCTTTGCTGGCCGGCATTGTTTTCAGTGTAAAAGGAGAGCTTGCCGGTGCCGTCCAAGAGCTGGACATTGTCCCAGATGATCTGGCTGCCGGAAACCTTATCCGTAATGTCGGTCCAGGTATTTCCGTCGTCCAGGGACCCCATGACTTTGTCCCCCGGATTCAGGGCCCTGTTCATCTGGGTGGTGACGGTCTGGATCCGGGTCCGGGTAATCAGGTCGGTGTCCGATGCCCCGGTATCATCGCTGATTGAGATGGTCAGGATGGTGGGCGAAGGGGCGGCATGGGGATTGACAAAAGAGACGGCGGATTCGGGCAGGGGCCCGGGGATATTCTGTGCCAGCACGGCCAGGTCGGTGAAGCCCGCGCTTTCCAGGTAACCCAAAGAACTGCCGTTTTCATAAAAATACAGGCTGGACTGGGTCCCCAGATACCAGCAGCGGCCGACGCCCAGACCGGTGTCGGATTCGAAATTGGCCGGGGTGGCCCGGGTGACCTGTTTGGTGGTCCGGGGGGTAATAAAGGCGTTGATATCAATCTGGATCCTGTCGTCACTGCCGAATCCCGTGAGATCTGCGGGAATGTCGGGTGCATCCAGGAACCGGATCATGCAGGCACTTTGGGCAAAGCCTTGGGGCCCTGAATTTTCAAATGCGGTATCTTCCCCCGCATCCCTTAATCCGTTTTCATTGGGGTCCAGCCAGACCCCGTCCTTATCCGCCACGAGAAAAACATCAGGGACGGCAGGCTGCGGCGGATCAAGGGGCTGGGTAAAATGGCTGCCCTGGTTCCCGGCGGTGTCGTTCAGGGCAAGTTCAACCGGGATGCTGTCAAGGCCGGCCAGGTCCTGGCCGCCTTCGGTGATGGTGAACCGGGCCGTATAGGTGGTGGCGTCCACCCGGACCAGGTTGGTAATGGGATAGCCCCCCACATTTCCATTGATCTGGGTGTAGACATCCCCCCCGTCATCCGCCACGGTGAGGGTAACGGTGACAATATCCCCCACCTGGAACCCGGACGGCGCCAGAGAAACTTGATGGATTTCCGGTGCTGTGGTGTCCACGTCCACCAGGACCGCAGGGCTCAGGGGGCCCTGGTTGACAGCATAGGAGACCCCCAGCTCATCCCCGTCCCCGGCTGCTGTCAGGATCTCCGGGGGAATGGTGATCTCGGCCAGGCCCTGGGCA
>JAKSBO010000740.1 GCA_022361095.1 Desulfobacterales bacterium
ACTGAACAACATCCGGTTCGGCAGACCCGGGGCTTCCATGGAAGAGGTCACGGCTGTATGCAAAAAGGCCAGGTGCCACGAATTTATCAAGGATCTTGAAGACGGTTACAATACCCTGTTGGGAGAAGGCGGCTTTTCCCTGTCAGGCGGCGAACGGCAGCGTATCTCCATTGCCCGGGCCATGCTGAAGGATGCCCCCATTGTGCTGCTGGACGAGGCCACCGCCAGTGTGGACCCGGACAATGAACGATATATCCAGGACGCCATCAGCGAACTGGTGCGCAACAAAACACTGTTGGTCATTGCCCACAGGTTATCCACCATCAAAACCGCTGATCAGATTCTGGTGATCGACAAGGGCCGTATCATCGAATCAGGCGTCCATAACGATCTGATATCAGCCGGGGGCCTGTATCATACGCTATGGACAAGACGTGTGATGGCCAGAAGCTGGCAGATGTCCCGGGCAGACGCTGCTGAAAGGCATTTGAATTGTAATTCCAGAGCAACCCGGCTGCAGAGGAAAGGGGGCGCCTGAAATACAGAATCAGGTCTTTTCCCTTACTCTGCAGTCCATTATCTTGACACGTTTAATTTTGAAAAAGGATGAAAAAGGTGAAAGCATTTTTAAGATTTAAACCAACCGGTGGGTATTTTTCGGCACTGGCAGCAATCTGTTTGATGAGTTTTAATGCCCCTGTCCAGGCGGGGGCTCCAGGTGTTGCCCATACACCTGAAACAGCGGTGCAGACAGAACCGCAGTCCGAAACAGCCGGGGCCGCCCGGACCGAAATCGGCAACATTACGGTGACAGCCCGAAAAAAAGAGGAAAACGTACAGAACGTGCCCATGAGCCTATCCGTTTTTTCCAACCAGATGATCGAAGAAGCCGGCATTGATGATACATCTGAGCTTCTGCAGTATTCGCCGAACGTCTATGTCAGGGATGCGGGAAATAATCACCAGACCGTCATCCGTGGTGTTACGGCATTTCAATCGGCCATGCATTCCGGTACCGGCTACTATATTGATGATGTGAACATCCCTTTGATCTATATGCAGAATCCTGACCTTATAGAAGTGGAACGTGTGGAGGTGCTCAAGGGCCCCCAGGGCGCCTTGTACGGCAGGAATTCCGAATCCGGTGTCATCAATATCATTACCCGGAAGCCGGACAATTCTTACAGGGGCAAGGTCTTTGGAGAGTACAATTTTCAAGATTCCGAACACGGCACCAAGCCGGGCTATAAAGCCGGCGCGTCCCTGAGTACGCCGGTGGTCAGGAACAAGTTCTACATCGGGATGACCGGAAAGTATGAAGACAGTGACGGATATATAAAAAACGAATATAACAACGATGAAAACGCTGACGATGAGCGGCGGGTCAACGGACGGATCAACCTCCGATGGACCCCTTCGGAAAACTGGGACAACGCGCTGATCTTAGATGCCATGGACAGTGATGAAGGGTTTGCCAACGGCCGGCTCATAAATAACACCGGCAGACACCTGGTGGATTACAACGACATCCATTACCGGAAACAGAGCGGCAACACCCAGGCATTGCGCCTGAAACACCGGGGAAGTACTTTTGATTTTCTTTCAGTCACCGGTCGGAGTTACTTCGAAGATGATGCCAAAGGTGATTTTGATATGACGGCGTTCTCTATTTATCCGAACCACCAGAAAGAAGAGGACACCCAGTACAGCCAGGAATTCCGGATCTCGTCGCCGGCGGACAGCACGGGCCCCTGGTCCTGGCTGGCGGGAACCTATTTTTTCCAGGAAGACCTGGATACCTATTTTAGCAGTACAGGCAGTATTTTTGCGTTCATTAACACCACCCGGTCAACGGACATTGAGATGAAAGGAGCAGCACTGTTCGGCCAGGCCACCTATACGCTCATGGACAGGCTCCATATCACTGCCGGAGCCCGGTATGACTACCAGGATATGGATGGCACCCAAACGTTTACGGACTCCGCCGGGAACACAACCACCTACAGCTCCGGAAGCAGCAGCGGCGAGTTCTTACCAAAGGCCAGTATCGCCTATGACCTGACCGAATCGGCCATGGCCTATGCAACAGTGGCCAAGGGGTATATGTCCGGCGGATACTCATACGCCATGGCGACAGATTCAGACACTCTGATGTACAGCCCGGAGTATACCTGGAATTACGAGCTGGGCTTTAAAAGCACCTGGCTGAACAACCGGCTGGTGACCAACCTGGCTGTCTTCTATATTGATATGGAGGACAAGCAGGTGCAGGAGGTCAGTTCAACCAGCTTCACCTCCGTGATTCAGAACGCTGCCAAAGCCAGGTCTTACGGGGCGGAACTGGAAATCCAGGCCCGCCCGGCCAAGGGATGGAGCCTTTATGGGGGCGTGGGGTATACCAATACGAAAATAGAGGAGTGGCTGGCAACCGAAAGTGACGGAATGGGCGGAACAATCCAATACGACTACAGTGGGAATGAACTACCCAACGTTCCCGGTTTTTCCTATAATATCGGTTCCCAGTATATATTCGGTTCCGGATTTTACGGCCGGGTAGACCTTCTGGGAACGGGCCGATTCTATCATGACCCCAAGAACACCCTGAAGGAAAGTACCTATGAAATTATCAACCTGAGGCTGGGGTACATGGCGGAGAATTATGAGATCGTCCTGTGGGCCAACAACGTCTTTGATACCGATTACAGCCGGGTCCAGTTTGACTGGGCGGGCATGGGAACTGCCGTATTTGACGGTATTCCCAGGCAGGTCGGGGTAACGCTGACATACAGGTTTTAGGAAACAGGCCGCCCCATCACCAGTACCTCACGGATTCAAGGCGTGACACACGGATAGAACTGCTGCCGGGAATGTCATCCCGGCAGCGGTTTTGTCTAGTCAGAAGTATGTTTGGCAACCGGTCTGATCACCCTGCAGGTAAAGTGCACCGGTAATCAGAAATGCAGGGACACGCCGTGTTGCGGCCGAACACACACATACTGAAATACCGCGCCGGGTAACCAGTGATCCCGGTGCATATTTGATCAGGGCAACAATTCTTTCCTTATAACGGCCATGGGCCGACCTGGTCTATCAGCACCCAGGCACAGCCCACAACAAAGTTTGAAAAATCTTAGTAACTTACCCAGACGTTCTTATAAAATGAATCAAATAGTCGATCTTTATCATGGCCGTCTGACCTTGAGCCGTCAGTTGATGTAAAATCCTGGCCCGGAGATTTGGAATCAGAATTGCCCCAGGCCGGTTCAAAGGTCTATCAGCCCGGTGTCTGACAGACCTGCATGGTGCGGTTCAATTGATGATCATTTTACAAATTCAAAAACTTTCATACTCTCCTTGACAACCAGTAAATCTTTAATTTATATTCCGCAAAAAGTATTGTGCGAAATACTTAGTTGGTGAGAAATATACATAATAAGGCGCTCCTAATAAACACATGGAACAACCAACAGAATCCCAAACCGGCAGCCGGACCTTTCCCCCCGGATATCCTGATTTTGATGAACATGTTACCGGCCAATGGCAGTGTATGCCCCTGCAACAGGGATTGCAGGTCCAGACCATTGATATAAACCCGTCCCGGAATTTGCCTGTTATGTTTAACCGGAATGAACCCCATATGGAGTTTGGATGCCTGTTTTCCGGAAAACTTCACGGCAGCCTCAAAACCGACAACGGACGGGAACAGTATTTCACCAACGAACCCGGCCAGCTTTGGTGCTCCTTCTCCACCAGGGCCCGGGGATGTGTTGAATTCCTTCCGGGATCCCCTGTCTATTCCGTTTCATTTATTGTCCACGGCGCCCTGCTCAGGAATATTTTAACGATGAAAGGCGTTTTCCCCGGCAATCTGATCCACAACAATGCCCCCAGGGATTTCAACACCCTACGGTCACTGACCCCTGAAATAAAACAGACCGCAGGTCTTGTAACACAAGCGCTTAAGCGGGATGATGCGCCACAGCACCTTTTTTTAATATCCAAGGCATATGAGCTTCTCTCACATATATTCAGAAGCGGAAAAAATGAA
>JAKSBO010000040.1 GCA_022361095.1 Desulfobacterales bacterium
GGGATGGCCCGGGTGGCGGCCAGGCTGTCACCTTTGTTCACGGCCGCATTGGTATGGATACTGGCGCACATGACATCGTTGAACATGTTGAATTCCGTCAATGCCTCCACATTCACCCGGAACAGTCCGGGATATGTTGCGTATAGCTCCAGCTTGCCCTCCCTGGGGGTGCCGGAAAACGCGACCCCCGGACCGGACAGGGCCGATGCAAGCTCAAAGACCGCCTCATCCTCATGTACCTGGCCTTCATCAAGATCCAGTACATAAAGGTTGTTTTTTCCCATACGCATGAGGTGGCAGATGTCGCCGGACTGGACACGGTGTCCCCGTTTGAAGGCTACGCCTTTGGACTTATGGGGAACGATTTCCGTCATGTCATGGGCAATGGTCATGCCGCAGGCTTCCTTGACGGGCACGGTTTTAAAGGACAGGTGTTGTGGGTGTGGGTTTTTTTTCATAAATAAATACTATCTTAAAATACAATTCCAATGGACGTTTTTTACACTGCGGTCAAAATTTCAACCCGCCTTGTACGCAACAAAATTTTCAGGTTTTGGTTCATACACTACTTAACAACTAATATTAGCACCATTATAATTTTTTAAAGCTCAGGCCGGCCTGTTTCTGAATTTTTCAGGATCAATGCCATACCGTTTCATGATTTGCTGAAGGGCCTGGCGATCCATGGCACAGCGTTTGGCCGCCTGGGTGATGTTGCCTTCGGTCATGGAAAGCATGGCACCGATGTAGTTATGGTTAAACTGGGTCAGGGTGGTTTCCTTGGCCTCTTTATAGGTCAGTTGTTCTATATCCGTATCAAAGTTCATGCAGATGCAATCGTTGCCGCTGATGTTGTTTATGGGTATATCGGCCAAACGGATGGTGTCTGATGATGCATAGAGAATACCCTGGACAAGGACGTTTTCAAGTTCTCTGACATTGCCCTGCCAAGGGTGTTTCATGAAAAGGTCCATCACGTTTTCAGATAAATGCTTGGCCGGTTTGTTTAAACTTTCACAGTTCTTGGCCAGAAGATGGTCGCACAACAGCGGGATATCCGTAATCCGATCCCGTAACGGCGGCAATTCAATGGTGATCACCGAGAGCCGGTAAAATAAATCTTCCCTGAACGCGTTGTCTTTAATTTTCTGCCGCAGGTCCTGGTTGGTGGAGGCGACGATCCTGACATCCACAAGGGCCGGCCGGGTGTCGCCCAACGGTTTGATCTCTTTTTCCTGGATTACCCTTAAAAGCTTCGTCTGGATCGTGGGGCCGACATCTCCGATTTCATCCAGGAAAATGGTGCCGTGGTCAGCCTCCTGGAAAAGCCCTTTTTTGTCCCGGTAGGCATTGGTGAACGCCCCTTTTTTATACCCGAATAATTCACTTTCAAGGATATGTTCGGGGATGGTTGGGCAGTTGATGGGGATATACGGTTGGGTTTTTCGGGAACTTAAGGCATGTATGGATCTTGCGGTCAGCTCCTTGCCCGTCCCGGATTCCCCGGTGATGAGGACTGTAACATCCGAGTCTGCGACCAGTGTTATTTTTTCGAACACCTTCTGCATGGCCGGGCTTTGTCCTATCAAGGGCAGGGATTCGTTCCGGCAGGCCTTCTGGAGCCGGCGGTTTTCGGATATCAGCCGACTGCGTTCCAAAGCTTTGCGGATTTTAAAGATGATTTCATCCCGCTCAAAGGGTTTGGCAATGAAATCATACGCCCCTTTTTTTATCGCTGTCACGGCAGATTCAATATTGCCGTAGGCAGTGAGCATAACCACCGTCAGATCCGGATATTGCTGTTTTAATTGTTCCAGAAGATCAAATCCATCCATTCCCGGCATGCGGATGTCACTGATGACAAGGTCAAAATCCGTGTCGCCCAGCGATAGAATATTCAGCGCCATTTCACCGGAAAAGGCCATGGCTACCCGGCAGTTGAGTTCCGGTTCAAGGGTGCGTTGGAGAAGGCGGGTCATATCTTTTTCATCGTCCACCACAAGAATATTGGGCGTCATTTTTTACTCCTCCTCATTGCTGTTTGTGTTTACAAGGGGTAGACGGATGGTAAATTCTGCGCCCCGGCTTTCCCGGTTTGCAGCCATGATTTCACCCTGGTGCCGCCGGATAATGCCATATCCCACGGAAAGGCCAAGGCCGGTACCCTGACCCACGGGTTTGGTGGTAAAAAACGGGTCAAAGATCCGGGACATGTGCTGCTTTCGGATACCCGTGCCGTTGTCCCTGACAAGAATCAGCACATGTGACGCTTCTTTTTGGGTGATAAGTTCTATAACGCCTTTGGGGTTATCATTGATGGCGTGACACGCATTGATCATCAGGTTTAAAACCACCTGGGACAATTCCTGGGCATTGCCTTTTACCCGGAGATATTCTTTTTGCCAAAGGCTGAGCTGAATCTGAACTCTCCGGAAATCAGAATGGTTTTTTAAAAAATTGACCACGTCATCCAGCATTTTATGGATATCCACTGTTGCCATTTCCCCGGACCCCTTCCTTGAAAATGAGAGCAGTTTGCTGACAACTTCCTTACAGTTTTTTACGTGTTTTTCAATGGTTTTGAGATCTTCATTAAAGTCTGATTCCTCTTTGAGCATCAGTTGGGTGTAGCCAAGAATGATACCCAGCGGGTTATTGATTTCGTGGGCAACGCCTGCGGACAGTTCGCCTAGAGCCGCTAATTTGTCGGCCTGGGCGATCTGCCGCTCCATCTGTTTTTTTTCGTTAATATCCTTAATGATGAAATGAAAGGTTTTGGCACAGCCGAACGCGCCGTAATCGACGCCGCCGGTAATGATCACCCGTATTTTCATGTTATCGGCGTTTAAGATATCGCACTCTTCATTGAGGATATATTCGTTGGTGTTGAGTTGGGTTGAAATATGCTCCCGGTCCGGGGCATGGACGATGAAATCCGTCAATACCATGTCCCGTTCCAGCATCTGCTCCTTTGAGTAGCCTGTCAGCTTGATCCCGGCGTTGTTGATCTCCTGGATTTTAAAGTGGGCGTCGGTAACCAGAATGGTGTCCAAAGAGTATTCAAAGATACGCCGGGCTTTATGTTCTGAGCTTGTCAGCATCTCCGTACGTTCCACAACTTTTTGTTCCAGGTTCTGGTTTAAATTTAAAAGCTGGCCATGGGCGGATTCCAGTTTTTTTCTGGAGGTTAGAATTTTTTCGTTGATTTTCCAGCTTTGGTTGAAAAACAAGGTAATCAGGCTTACAAGCATGAACGACACCGTGTTGACACTGCCGGAAAATGCGGAGATCATCTCCCAGGTATCGGTATTGGACGTTAAAATCAGGAATTGCCGGAGGATGTGTCCAAAGGATCGCGATACGGCAAAGATCATAAATCCTGTGGAGATCCAGACAAGATAGAGAAACAACGCATTATCCCGGTCGGTTTCCCTTAAAATTCTGGCTTTGTAGCAGCATAGAAGGGAGAGGACCACCATGGAAAAGGAGCCGATAATGTCTATTATCACCATGGGCAGATAAGGGACGATCATGGGGTTTGTCCTTGGCCGGCTTTTTGTTCGTCCACCAGGCATGAGAGCCCTTTGTACATCAGGAACATGGCCGGCACGCATGACAGATGGTCCAGCTTAAGCGCGTAATATATCCAGCCCAACAGGCCTGAATGGTTTTGGGTCCGGATTTTGGCATATCCTTTGGCGAGCCCCTCAATGCTCACCGCATAGATCTGGTTGTCCAGAAAATGGGCTGTAATGGCGCAGCCGTTCCAGAGAATGAAAAAAAAAGCTGAAAGCTGGATCAGGCGCCATCCCCTATGGGCAGTCAACCCTTTGCCGCTGATGATAAACATCAGTACAACCATTGAGAAAAGAAAAAACATGTGTCCGATCTGATGGGTAATGATCCCTTCCGAACTTGAATGAAACTGCAGCGCATATAAATTTTGAGGCAATGCCAGGATAAAAAATACCGGAATCACCAGCATTTTGCCGTTTAAATGTTTCATCATCTAATGTCCTTACCTGGATTTTTATATATACGCCTATTATAGAAACCAACCTTTAAGGTTGCAATGGGGAATTGGTCCTGAATTTTGCATCGCGCATTCCCCTGGCGCTAATGGCCGGGCCCTAGGCCGACATTTTGTTCAGCCGTCTGTGTACAGAAGCAAAATAGGGCAGATAGGGCCTGAACTTTCCGAAAACGATGCGTGCCAGAACATAAATGGGGAAAAACGAAAATGTATAGCCCACGGAATCCGTAACCAGGGAGAATGGAAAGGCAATGGGGAAATCAATACCGGAAAACCGGGTCTGCATCCATCCCAATGCAAAGGGTACAGGCCACAAAATGGCGGCTGAATGGGCCAGCATGGCAAAAAACTTGCGACCCCAGGCATCTGTGGCCTCTTTATTGAGCGCCTTGTATCCGGTCATGTCTCCTGTTTCATAGGCCTTAATGGACAGTTTTTCCTTCTCTTTCATTCGCAAGGACAGGTCTCTTAGATAAGGGGTGTTCGCCTTTAGGGCAAGCGAAATGGTCAATTCCCCCAAAATGACTGCAATGAGCGACAGGCAGAACGTTCCGATCATATAATCGACCATACCAATGCCCGTCACCCGGTAGAAAAAAATAATGTAACTGTCTATGGCTAAGTATAATTGATCGAATCCGGTGGCCATGTTTTGTACTCCTTTGTTGATATTGCGTTTGTTCGGCAGGCCGCCTCCCGGCCGCCTGCCGAACAGTATGAATTCGGTATTCTAAAGCATTGCGATACCGAAAAACCCTCTTAATGTGTAACGGATGCCGATGTAGAACGCCAATATCAGAAAGATCCACTTCAACACCTTTTCCGGGATATACTTGCCGGTTCTGGGTCCAATCATTGAGCCCACGAATACGCCCAACAGTTCAATGCCGATCATGGGCCAGTAGACCACAACCCCTTTGAGCACCATGAAGTTAAAGATGGAGAAAATCATCCCGATGAGCACGGCCACAGCAGAAGTCCCGGCCACAACAAACATGGGCAGTCCCACAACACTGGTCAGGAACGGCACATAAAGAAAACCGCCGCCGACACCGATGAATGAGGCCAAGGCGGAGATACAGAACCCGCCGATAAACGCCCAGAGGGGGCTGAAGGCAAACTTCTGCCCAAAAAAGGAGATTTCTGTCTTGGCAAAGCTCCACTTCAGGGTTTTAACGCCCTGACCCTCAATATCCCCCTTATTTTTCACCGTATCTTCAAAGGCTTTGGCCGCTGCCTTGGCCGCCTTTTTGGATGCCTGGCCCTTGGGAGACATTTCATACACCATGAAGGCGAAAATAAGGAAGACACACAGGCCGAACCATCCCTGGTATTGCGAAAATCTAACTTTTCCGGCCGTGGTAAACACCACCAGGAACGTGGCAAAAAGGGCCCCGGCGCCTAAAAATGCGCCCAGGGATGTCACCAGGCGTTTTTGCCGGCCATAGGTGATGCTGGAGACCAGGGCGGAAAGCCCCACCAGCCACTGGTTGGAAACCCGGATGCTGTCGGTAAGCATTTTGTTAAGGGCAGGGGAGGTGTCCTTAAATGTTTTGGCATAAGGACCCATGCCGTAAATGGAAATATGTCCGACACCGGCCATAACCCCGCCGAATGCTCCCACAGTTGAAAAAATCCAGCCCACCCAGATGGCCCAGCAAAAGCAGAGCAGCAGGCCCGGAGATGGGGCGCCGGGAATGCCGAAAATGCCTGCCGGGGCAGCCGGGTCTATCTGGCCCGGTTCCGTGCCCTGGGGCACGGCTGCAATGGCATCGGCAAGCTGGTCCGCCATAACGGGCGTTGCCGCTATTATCGGCAAGATCAATGCTGCTGCCGTCAAAAAAAATACAACCCATCTAAACTTCGTTCTCATACGTCTTCTCCTTAAAAAATGGTGATCTTCGATCCGTTCGAAAACCTTTGGTCGTTATTTGCCGGTGCCGGCACCTTAAGGCCTGCACCAGAACCATAAATTATTATTGAATTTTTATTTTTTCGTGCGTCTCCTTCCGGCCATCAATTTGGTGCACGACGGGCAAAGATGATGGGCTTGTCTGGTCTGGCCGTGATCACATGTACTGCCGTCCACATGGGTGATAAACTGCGCTGTGGCATACCGGGTTCCGCAGGCGCTGCATCTTTCAAGGGGCAGGCGGCTTAAAACCTGATCACCAATGGAAACGGTCCTGACATTGCCCCGGTCTTGAACGGTGATAAACCGGGTCGGGCATAAATTGGCACAGGATCCACACCCAATGCAGTCACCGTCGCCTGGCGCCACATGGGTAACGGTCCGGGTCTTAACCATGGCAATGGCCCTGGCGCCTATGATGTCGTTGCAAACCCGCACACAGAGCCTGCACCGGATGCATCCATCCGGCTTTGGCGGTACCGGCACATTGAATTTTTCAGCCAGCTCCCGGATCCGCACTGAGTTGGGTGCCATGGAGAGCAGCCTGTCAAAGGCTTTTTGCCTGTGGGCCGTTACCCGGTCCGATTCAGTTCTGATTTCAAGCCCGGGTTTAACCTTAAGAATACAGGAGAGCATCACCACTTTTTTTCCTGAATCCGGACCGGTTTCCACGCCGCAAAGGCGGCATGTTCCCGAAGGTTTCAGTGCCGGATGAAAACATAGGTAGGGGATGGGAATCCCGTGTTCCCGGGCGGTTTTAAAAACGGTGTCCCCTTCTTTTGCCGCCAGGGTTTGCCCGTTGATCGTGATATTAATCATGGGCTGCATCCTGCAGATCGGTTATGTAATCTTTCAGATAGTGAAGTTCCTGGGTCAATGCCCCCACGTGGGCCTTGACAAGATCTTCCAGGGCGACCATTGCGATGATTTTCTGCTCTCCCACCACAGGCAGGTGGCGAATCCGGGCTTTGATCATCATGGCCATGGCTGTATCCACTGAATCCTGCTCTTCTGCGACAATCAGCTTGGATGTCATGACTTTTTTAATGATCACCTGGTCGGTTCGTTCATCCGGAAACAGGATCTGGCAGCGGACCAGGTCCCTTTCCGTGAAAATACCCACGGGCATTTCATCGGCCATGACCACCACTGCAGAGACCCCATAGGCGGACATTTGCTGCAGGGCATGGGACACGGTCTGGTCGCCTTGTACCGTATAAAAATGCCCTACATTGCCTTTGATTAACTCCTTGATTTTCATTCTCTCTCCTCCAATGGTCTCAGGCAATCCTGGGGAAGCCGATGGGTGCCTTTACCTTCCAGGCTGACCTCCACCAGGGCGTCGGGGTCGTTCACCGAGGTGTCGGGATCCACAATAACACCGCGGCAGCCTAAAAAATCATTCATATACGGTTCCCAGGCATCGTCCCGGGACGCTTTAAATACCTCTATTATATCTCCCCGTTGAAATGTCATGTTTGCCTCCTGTGTTACATGGGTAAGGCACCGCTGTCGGCGATGGTTGCGATCGCAGACTCTCGGCGCAGGCAGTCATTGCATAAAAGTTGCTTATTCACGGTCGGTGTCAGATTTCTGATTTTTCCGGCGATAAAGCGGGTGTATTCCAGGGAGCCCAGTTTGGCTCCGCAGGATTCACAATACTGGATCGCCTGGCTGTTCAGGATGGTGCCGCAGAGTAAAAGCCTTCTGTGCCCGTCTTTTTCGTCAAGGATCAGTGCGTTGTTTTCACAATTGGCGGCACACGCGCCGCAGGTGATGCAGTTTTCCGCCGTTACCCTGAAATCGGTGGGGCCGCTTTCGTCAAAATCAAGATATCCCAGTTTCAAGGCATTAAGCCCCATTTTGTCCCGGCAGATATCCACGCAGGTGCCGCAACGGCGGCAGATGTCGCAGCGCAGGCACCGGGCCGCCTCCCGGCGGACATCGGCTTCTTCATATCCCAGTTCCACCTGCTGGAATGTGGTCCTGCGCCGGTACAGGTTGAGCATGGGCATTCGGGGCGGCTTAATGGTCATTTTCCGGCTGGCCGTCATCTCACTAAGCGGTTCTGTTTTATGGCGCACCGGGGTTCTGGGGGCCCGGGGCTGGGGAATTCCGCGAAGATGGCGGTCAATGGCGTCTGCCGCTCTTTTACCGCCGCCAATGGCTTCGATCACTGTGGCGGGACCGGATACCGCGTCTCCGGCGGCAAAGACGCCCGGCTGGGCTGTCTCCATACTGGCATGGTTGACATCTATGGTGCCCCGGCGGCTCCAGTTAATGCCGGTAAACGCTTCCATGCCTTTATTGTCCACATACTGGCCAATGGCGGAGATCACGGCATCGGCCCGGATTTCAAACTCCTGGCCCTCTATGGGGACCGGTGCCAGGCGGTTGGACCCTTTTTTGGCTTTCAGTTCCGCCTTGATACATGACAGGGCGTGAATATCATCTCCTTCACCTTTCACGGCGGCGGGAATGGTCAGAAAAGAGAATTCAATGCCTTCCTCTTCGGCCTGTTCCACCTCTTCCACATCGGCGGGCATCTGGTCCCGGGTCCGTCTATAGGCGATGGTCACGTGCTCGGCCCCCAGGCGAAGGCTGGTACGGGCCGCATCAATGGCCACGTTCCCGCCGCCTACCACCACGACATTTTTCCCCGGGCATTGGCGATCGCCAAGGGCAACATCCTTTAAAAAGCGAACCGCTTCAATGACTTTGGGAAAGTCTTTTTCGCCTTCAATGGCCAAAGTCCATGCCCGATGGGCGCCGATGGCAATAAAATAGGCCTCAAAACCTTCCCGGTCCAATTCCTCTTTGGTGATATCTTTACCAAACCGGGTATTGTACCGGATCTCTACACCCAGGGCTTCAATCATGGAGACTTCCCGGTCAATGACTTCCCTTGGCAGGCGGTACCTGGGGATGCCTACCATGAGCATGCCGCCGGATACGGGCAAAGCCTCAATAATTCTTACGCTGTACCCCATGAGTGCCAGATAGTAAGCACAGGAAAGTCCCCCGGGGCCCGCACCCACCACACACACCTTTTTACCGTTGGCAGGTTTGGGCACAGGATTGGTATAGGCATAATCGGACATGGCGCGTTCGGCTGCAAAGGCTTTGAGGAATTTGATGGAGACGGGTTTATCAATCCTGGCCCTGACACACATCATTTCGCAGGGCCGGGTGCAGATCAGGCCGCATACCCAGGGCAGGGGATTGTCCCGTCTGATCACCTCAATGGCCTGGTCATCCTTTCCCTGGGCAATGAGTGCAAGATAGGCGGGGATGTCTATGCCCGCCGGGCAGGCCATCTGGCAGGGGGACGGGGCAAGTTTGCTGCAGTCACTGGTGGGACAGTTTCTGGTCTGGATATGGTTGGTAAATTCCTCCCGGTGGTCCGAGATAAATCCCTGGATCATCCGGCCGGCCTCCCGGGTCTTGGCGGGGCTCCCTGCATGCTCAAATGTCTTGGCCAATGCCTCGATGGCCGGCAGATGATCATCTCCTGCACTTCCTTCGGCAATCTCCTCGGCAAGCACCAGGATCTGTTCACAGATGCGTTGCCCTTTGGGATCCGGCAATCCTTTGGGGCCGATCAGGCCGGTCAGGTAATCAACGGTTTGTTTGACAGGGCAGATATCTTTCATTGCACCTCCTTAATAACTCGTATTTTCAAAGGAGGTGACGGATGCGGCATGGCGCTGCCTTCTGATCTGCGGCATCTGTTCAACCGGCCCGAATTCGAGGCAGCCTGTGGTGCAGTTGGTGACGCAAGCCGGTTTCAGGCCCTGGTCGATTCGGTCCATACAATAATCGCATTTTTCCACCTTGCCTGTTTCCTGGTTCCACTGGGGGGCACCCCAGGGGCAGGATAAGATACAGGCTTTGCATCCCACACAAAGATCCTTGTCTATAAAGACAATGCCGTCCTTGCTGCGCTGCTGCATGGCACCGGTGGGGCAGGCTGAAACGCACCAGGGGTTTTCGCAATGAAAGCAGGACATGAAAATGAAAGAGATTTTGGGGACATTATCAATGGTTTTGGGACCCACCTGGATAATCTGGCAGGGTTTGGGACCGGGCGGCA
>JAKSBO010001050.1 GCA_022361095.1 Desulfobacterales bacterium
GATCAAAACCCTGTGTCTTACCGCTTGACGACGCCCCAAAACTTTTTATATCAGCAACCCAAAGGCTCAATTTCAGAAAGGAAAACAAACTGCATATTTTCCGTACGAGCCTTTAAAAGCTTTTCATAATCCTCTTCGGCCACATCGTGGTCCGAGTACAGAGCAAAAAGAGACGAGCCGCTTCCAGACATATATACACTTCTTTTCAGCAACAACGCCATCTCTTTTTTTGCAACACTGATCTCAGGGTACAAACTGCATGCCGGCCTTTCCAGATCGTTATGCAAAATCTCCCTGCCATCAAGTTTATTAGCGAATGGCAGTGCATTCGAACACGGACTTATATTATATGAAGGAACAAATGTCAATCCAAATTCCAATTTTCGGAAAACTTTTACTGTGGAAGCAGGGACCCCGGGATTCACAACAATCACTGAAAGATTGGGCATCTGCTTACAGGGGACAAGCTTTTCACCCACGCCGGAAGCGAATGCAGGCCCTTGAAAAATAAAAAACGGCACATCCGCCCCCAGGCTTAAACCCAAACGCATCAGCTCGTTTTTGGAAAACGGGGTTTGACTATATTCATTCAAGGCCAGCAACACACTTGCTGCATTGGAACTGCCCCCGCCAAGCCCGCCGCCGACGGGAATCTTTTTTTCAATGTGAATGGTCAGATCATGAAATCCGGGATCTCCTTTTTTATCAAGCATTGCAGCCCTGAAAAGGACAGCGGCCCTGCATGCCAGATTCCTGTCACCGCCCGGCACATCCGGATGGTTGCACACCGCCCTGATACCGTTACCTGACCGCACAATTTCCAGGCGGTCGGCAAGTGCCAAAGGAGCCATCAGAGAATACAGCTCATGATAGCCATCCGCCCGCCGGCCGGTAACATAGAGAAATAAATTGATTTTAGCAGGAGAAAGGGTCGCCTGCATCAGGCCTTGGCTTCCACATAGGCCATACGCAGCTCGCTGAGCAGGGCTTTAAGCAGATTTTTCTCATCATCGGTCAGGTTTCCTGACGTTTTCTCCTGCAGCATTGCAATCATGTCAATGGTATGTTTGGCCATTGCCAGATCTTTTGTTTTTTTTCCGGTAGAGGGGTCCTCCACGGTGCCAAGCTGCACAAGACCGGATGAATACAATGACAAAATAAAACTTGAAAAATCTATTTTGGGCAGCGGGCTTTCAGGGACTGAGCCATCGGCTTGCCCCTCATTCATTACAAATCCATCTCCTTGAGCCATTTTACCTCCTTTGCGTCACAACAAAATTGTTATCCACCCCACAGGATTCAGACATCCATCGCCCTTATACCATGGGATGGCCGATTCTGCCATGGCCTTTGGGCGCGCTTCATCATCCCTTATCTATAAAAATCTGTGTGGCCGGCACAGATCTTTCAACCTTGGTTGGGGGCTGGGCCCGGGTGTTGGCAGGCCGGCCCAGCCCGTGGCTGCTATCTTATATCTTCCAAGGCATACTGGGCAGCCTTCAGGGTGTTTTTCATGAGCATGGCAATGGTCATGGGCCCCACACCGCCCGGTACAGGGGTAATTTTCCCTGCAATTTCTTTGGCTGCGTCAAAGTCCACATCACCTTTGAGGATGGCTTTTCCAGTGGTTTTGTTCATGCCCACCCGGTTAGTACCCACGTCAATCACCGTGGCCCCCGGTTTAATCCATTCCGGTTTGACAAGGCCGGGCACGCCTGCTGCAACAATAAGTATATCAGCGCGTTTGCAATGGACTGAAAGATCCGTGGTGCCTGTATGAACAATGGTTACCGTGGCGTTGGCATAGGCCCCTTTTTGGGCCATCATCATGGCAATGGGTTTGCCAACGATATTGGAACGTCCCACCACAACCACCTCTGCCCCGCTTGTCCGGGTGCCGGACCGGGCGATCATCTCCTGGATGCCGGCGGGCGTGCAGGGCAGGAATCTGGCATCATCACCGCCGATCATCAGACGGCCGACGTTGATGGGGTGAAATACATCCACATCCTTATCCGGATTGATGGCATTAATCACTTTTTGTTCGTCAATATGCCCGGGCAGCGGCAGCTGGACCAGGATACCGTGGATATCGGGGTCATTATTGTATTTATGGATCAACGCCAGCAGATCGGATTCCGGTATATCTTCGGGATGATCATCCTGAATTTCATGGAATCCAAGCGACAAGGCTGTTTTGACCTTTAAGGTTACATAGCTGACAGACGCCGGGTCTTTGCCCACAAGCATGGTTACAAGCCCAGGCACTTTGCCGTGCTTGGCTTTCATTTCTTCAACATCGGCCTTAATTTCAGCCAGAATAGTTTTTCTGATCTCGGTTCCGCTAATAATTTCTGCGGTCATACACTTTCTCCTGCTATGGTCCGGCAAAAAAAACGACGGACAGTGCCGTTCCCCTTACCGGGTTGGTTAAATCCTGATCTTTAAAATTAAAATATACCTCGAACCTTGCCGGTTTCAACATCAACGTCAATGCGCTTAAATGCGGGATTGGAACAGGTTCCGGGCATCAAAGAGATATCGCCGGCAACAGGAACAATAAACCCTGCCCCCCTGTAAACCAGGACTTCACGGATAGCCAGTCTCCAATCTTTGGGCGCCCCTTTAAGCCCTGGGTTGTCAGACAAAGACAGGTGGGTTTTCACCATGCAAACCCCCATCTTGGTCACATCCGGATCAGCCTGCAACTGCGTAAGTTTCCTGTCGGCAACCGGCGAGTAATCAACACCGTCTGCACCGTAAACCTCTTTGGCAATAAGCTCGATCCTTTGTTTCAGCGGCATATCCAGCATGTAAAGGAACTTAAATTCCGTTTTTTCCTCGCACGCGTCCACAACGGCCTCGGCAAATTCAATGGCGCCGGCACCGCCCTTTTCCCAGTGACGGGAAAGGGCCACCCTTGCACCTTCAGCCTCAACCAGCTCACGCACTTTGGCGATTTCAGCATCGGTATCGGTGTAGAAGGC
>JAKSBO010000977.1 GCA_022361095.1 Desulfobacterales bacterium
AGATTGACCTCCCCGGTGATGCACGGGATAATGATCCGGAGGGATTGTATGAATTCAGGGTTGATGAGGAATGTGCTCTCTGGGAGACTGAAATACAGGTACCTAAAAAGTTTGCACATGTGGATTTGACCCGTCTGGCAGGTACTGAAAATCGTATCCAGGAACTTATGGAAGTGGTGGAAAAGGTACACCCATGGTCCTCTTTGCATTATGGTCTGTCTGCTTTGGATGCGGTGAAGAAACTATATCTGGAGTGGATTCCCAAGTACCTGGGAAATAATGCGGAAATCCAGATCCTTTCCCCCATGACCCGGGGCAGCCTTGGCACCCTTTCTTTGAACCGTGAAGTTCAGGGTGCCTATAATCCCATGGGCCCGGGTAAGACCCAGCTCACCGTGGGGCACCGGGTATTCAGAACCGGGGACCGGGTAATCCACAGGAAAAATAATTACGATCTGGGGGTATTTAACGGGGATATCGGTATCATCGACCGGATTGATACCGTGGATATTACCTGCACGGTCCGTTTTCTGCCGGATAACCGAATGGTACACTACAGACAAGCCGACATCATGGAGCTTGATCTGGCCTATGCCATCACAATCCATAAATCCCAGGGCAGTGAATTTGAGGTGGTGATCATTCCGGTATTGACCCAGCACTTTAAAATGCTTTTCCGCAATCTGATCTACACAGGAATCACCCGGGCCAGGAAATTGGCTGTTTTTGTGGGTACCCGGAGGGCGTTGGGCATGGCCGTAGGGAACCAGGATATCAGCCGCCGCCAAACTGCGCTCCAGGCGCTGCTCACCAAAAAGGCAGACGTATGACGGCGCTGATGGGCCAAGTCAGCCCATGGCTGTTATTGTACTTCTTCATTGATTTTGTTTTTAAGCTTGCCTGCACATTTGAATGTGACAACCCGTCTTTTTCCAAGGATCATGGCATCCCCTGTGGCCGGATTCCTTCCCTTTCTCGGTGATTTTTCAATTACCTGAAATTTACCGAAGCCGGAAATCATAATATCTTCACCCGAAGCCAGAGTAGATTTCATGATCTCAATCAGAATTTCAAGTACCTCTTTGGCCTGGGATGGGTTTTGATCAAATGTATCTGAAATTTTTTCTATGAGTGTAGATTTGGTACAGGTCAAAATCGTAGCCTTTTCTTTAGTTTAGATTGAATGAACTTGAACAAAGGTTATATTAATCGGTTTTCCAAAAGAGTCAAGCAATTAGATGGAAATCCGACACAACACCAAAAACGATGCGGCAGTTCTTTGGGGTTACATGTCGGATGGTATTAGACAAAAGCCGATGTTCTAAGACCCAAAAGAAAGGCCCTTTCAGTACGCTTTAATTGAAAAACCGCTTTTTGATTTTGCTTTGCATGGGCTATAAATATAGGCTAATATTTTTCAAACTCGTCATCCAGGGCATCTTCCCCCAAATCCAGCACAACACCCCGAACCTGGTTCCGTGTATCCTGGCTGTTGGTAATGGTCATGGCTGTTGCATCAAAGTTTTCCCGATTATCGTTTGTCAATTCAATCCTGGATGTGTGGTGTTCCTGATGCGGCGTAAGCCCCCGGGTTTCTATTTGGTCAACCTTGAAATAGGCAATCGCCTGTTGCAGCTGTTCTGCCTGGGCAGAAAGCTCTTCGGCGGTTGAGGCCATCTCTTCGGAAGAACCGGCATTCTGTTGGATAATTTGATCCAGCTGCTGCAGGGCAGTGTTTATCTGTTCTGCGCCTGAACTTTGTTCCGCAGATGCCGCATTGATTTCTTGAACCAGTTCCGAGGTTTTGCGGATATCCGGAACGATCTTTTTGAGCATGTTACCCGCATTTTCAGCAACTTCAACACTTAAGGTTGACAGGGTGCTGATTTCACTGGCCGCAGCCTGGCTGCGTTCGGCAAGCTTTCTGACCGCATCTGCAACCACGGCAAACCCCTTGCCGTGCTCTCCGGCCCGGGCAGCCTCAATGGCGGCATTTAACGCCAACATGTTGGTCTGTCTGGCAATTTCTTCTATGATAAGAATTTTGTCTGCAATTTCTTTCAT
>JAKSBO010001031.1 GCA_022361095.1 Desulfobacterales bacterium
AATTGGAAAATGCCCTTAAAAGGCTGGGTGATTTGGCAATGCATATGGGGGCTACCGCAACTTCTGCTGATTTTAAGGTGGCGTTTGCGCATGCATCGCCCTTTCTCGATGTTATGGGAGATATCATCATGGCCTGGATGCTGTTATGGCGGGCTGTAGCGGCCACAGCCAACAAGGGCAAAAAGAAAAAAGACAACATGTTCTATGACGGACAGATCAAAACCGCCCGGTTTTTTATCAACCAGGTTCTTTGTGCCACCGCAGGGAAGCTGGATGCTGTTAAAGCGTCTGACAATGCGGTGGTTGAGATGGATGACGCGGCTTTTGGAAGCAAGTAGCCCGATTTTTTGCCAAGGAGAAATTTTATGAAAGATGTCGTCATTGTCAGCGGGGCCAGAACGGCCATCGGCAGTTTTGGCGGGGTGCTGAAAACCGTCTCATCCGTTGATCTGGGTGCAGTCGTTATCCGGGCCGCCATGGAAAGGGCAGGGCTGCGGCCCGAAGTCAGTGGCGAGATGCTGGCTTTTGCACCGGATAAATTGAGAGACCGGGGGAAAACTGAGCTGGAACAAGCGTATGGAAACTGGAACACCGATGCCGCTCCCATTGCCGTGGATGAGGTGATCATGGGCAATGTGCTGCAGGCGGGCCAGGGTCAAAGCCCGGGCCGGCAGGCCATGATCCGGGCGGGTCTGCCCAAGGAAACCTATGGCTTTACGGTGAATAAAATATGCGGGTCCGGGTTGAAGTCCATTGCCATTGGTGCATCATCCATCATGAGCGGGCAGGCCGATGTGGTGATTGCCGGCGGCCAGGAGAGTATGAGCAACGCCCCCATGGCCATGACGCGTGCCCGGTGGGGATACCGCATGGAGGTTTCCGGAAAAGGGGATATCTATGACCTGATGGTGTATGACGGTCTCTTTGAAATATTTAACGGATATCACATGGGCGTGACCGCTGAGAATATTGCGGAACTTTACAATATTTCCCGGCATGACCAGGATAAGCTCTCCTGTCTGAGCCATGCAAGGGCCCGGGAGGCCATTGCAAACGGTACGTTTAAAGAGGAAATCGTTCCGGTGACCACCCGTACCCGCAAGGCCGAGGTGGTTGTCGACACCGATGAACGTCCCATGGAAACCTCCATGGAAAAGATGGCCAAAATGAAACCTGTGTTCAAAAAGGACGGATCCGTTACGGCGGGTAATGCATCGGGTATTAATGACGGTGGTGCGGCCGTGGTCCTGATGAGCGCAGAAAAGGCCGAAGAACTCGGGCTGACCCCCTATGTTAAGATCAAAGGCTTTGCCACAGGCGGTGTGGACCCGGCATATATGGGGCTGGGACCGATTCCTGCGGTTCGCCGGGTTTTGAAATCCACAGGCATGTCCATCAATGACATGGAGATCATCGAGTTGAACGAGGCGTTTGCAGCCCAGGCTCTGGGGTGCATGATGGAGCTGGACATTGATCCTGAATTTGCCAATCAGTTGGGCAGCGGCATCTCCCTGGGGCATCCCATCGGTTGCACAGGCGCCCGCCAGATGGTTACCCTGATCCATGAGATGAAGCGCAAAGGCTGCGGCACAGGGCTTGTCTCCATGTGTATTGGCGGGGGGATGGGGATGGCCATGATCGTGGAAAATATGAATAGGTAGTGTTTGAACGAAACGTCACCCACCTGCGGCGTTACATCTGGGCAACTTTTCGCCCAAACACGAGTTCCGTAGCGGCTTGAAAGAACAACTGATATGAAAGGTCTTAAATTAAGATGAAAAAAATATGTGTAATCGGTGCCGGCACCATGGGGGCGGGGATCGCCCAGGTATTTGCCGTTAACGGCTATATGGTGGTGTTGCGGGATATTAAACAGGAGTTCGTTAACAACGGCATTTCGATTATCTCTAAAAATCTGAACCGCATGGCATCCAAGGGAAAATTGGAAGAGGTCATGATCCAGCCGATTATTGCCCGGATTATGGGCACCACTGATCCTGAAAATGCCCGGGATTGTGATCTTGTGGTGGAAGCTGCCGTGGAAAATATGGAAATCAAAAAGCGGATTTTCAGTGAACTTGATAATATCTGCATGCCTTCAACCATTTTGGCCACCAACACGTCTTCGCTGTCCATTGCCGAGGTGGCCACGGCCACAAAACGGCCGGATAAGGTGATCGGCATGCATTTTTTCAACCCGGCCCCTGTCATGGCGCTCATAGAGATCATCAAAGGGGTTGCCACATCCGACGAAACCTTTGAGGCTATCAAGGCATTGTCCCTGGATCTGGGGAAACAGCCGGTACAGGTGGATGAAGCCCCGGGGTTCGTGGTAAACCGGATATTGGTTCCCATGATCAACGAAGCGGCCGCCATCTATGCCGAAGGCGTTGCCAGCGCGCAAGATATTGATACGGCCATGAAACTGGGGGCCAATCACCCCATAGGCCCCCTTGCATTAGGGGACCTGGTCGGACTGGACGTCTGCCTGGCCATCATGGA
>JAKSBO010000310.1 GCA_022361095.1 Desulfobacterales bacterium
ATAAAAATGGGGGATGCGCAGGCATTCCAAAGTAAGGGCTTGGTCAATGACCATCTTGCCGCCGAAATATACGGATAAAAGGTCTTTATACACGGATGTGAAGGTATCAATGGTCAGCGGCTGGTTTTCGCCTGCAAGGCCGTGGATGATATGTTCAAATTCGGCAAACATGGTCTGGCGGAAAAATGTGCCCCGGATATTGTCGATTTCCCGGTTCAGTATGTAGGCTTTCATTTTGGGTTCATCCGTGTATTTTTCCAGAAGATGCCGGGCTAAAAGCGCCTCATTAAGGGTGGAGGCCACCTCCGCCACAAAAATCGTGTACCCGTGGGTGGGGTAGGGCTGGGATTTGTTGGCAAGATAGGTGTGCATGGAATGGCCTGCCTCGTGAATCAGCGTGAAAAGACTGTTAATGGAATCCGGATCATAGTTGAGAAGAATATAGGGGTTGGAGTCGTAACACCCTGAAGAGTAAGCACCGCTGCGTTTGCCTTTGTTTTCGTATCTGTCGACCCAGCCTTTGAGCAGGCCTTGCTCCAGGGTGCGGCAGTAGTCTTGGCCCAATGGCGCAAGGGCCTCAATGCAGGTCTCAACCGCCTGTTCATAGTCCATGTGAAAGTCGATATCAGGCACAAGCTGTACATAGGTGTCGTACATGTGCAGTTCGTCAACACCTAATGCGTGTTTCCTGAAATCAAGATACTGGCAAAGGGGTGAAAATGCTTTTTTTACATTAATGATCAGGCTGTCGTAGACATCTTCGGGAACATTATCGCCAAACAGGGCCGCCTTTCGGGCAGAATCAAACTGCCGCGCCCTGGCCCGGAACAGATCTTTTTTTACCGAGGCGGATAATGTTGCGGCAATGGTGTGCCTGTGGTCATGATATCTTTGGTAGTATTGATCAAAGACCCTTTTGCGAAAATCCCTCTCCTGATGTCCCAGAAAAGTAATAAAGTTCCCATGGGTCAGGGGCGACACATCGCCTGAGGGTTTTTTTACCGTGCCGAAATTAAGATCTGCATTGTCAAGCTGGGAGAATATTCTCTGGGGTGCGCCCAAACTTTCGCCGGCCATTGCCAGCAAACGTTCGGTTGAAGCATCTTTTGTGTGGGGGATGTATCTGATCATCTGTTCCAGGTAAAAACGGTATGGTTTAAACCCGTCTTTATCGAGAAATTTTGTCAGTTGACTTAATGGTATGGCCTGGATTTCAGGGGACATAAAGCTTGAGGCCTCTCCGATACGGGTGTACAGATTGGCGGCGCGCTGGAAAAGACCCTCATTGTCCGGCCGGGTTTTATCTTCATCGTTTTTGAGATGGGCATATGTATAGAGACGATCCATATCCCGCCCGACACCGTGGTCAAATTCAATACAGGCCAAAAGCCTGTCAGCCCCCTGGGCAAGGGTGCCCTTGAAATCATCATAGGTGGGGATTTTGTTTTCCAGTTTCTTGAAAAGCGCTTCCCACGCCTCAATGGTCTGAAACATGGGGGACAGATCCCAGCACTCTTTTTGAGGCACCTCTTTTCTTGCTGTGTCCGGCTGATGAACCATAAAAACTCCTTTGGCTGGTCAATAAATCAATTACAGATATCTGGTTAGGTTATTGTGCAGGTCTTGTCAAGGCTGAACATTGTAACGCGGCTGCTTTATAGTTAGGTCTGTGTCTTTTTGTCTTGATATGTAATTCGGATGTTAGTATATCTTATTGATAATTGTCTGTTTTCTGATTAGTTATCTTCTATCAATCCAACTACGGCGGTTTTATTGTGGAGTTCCACATAGTTGCCGGGCATGCTGGATATCTCTCCAAAAGTCAGCGGGCCTATGGGAGAGTGAATCTTATTTTTTTGATCTTCAGCAATATCCTTGAACTCAATATCATTATAATCTTTACCCATAAGTTCAACTGCTTTTTTCCGGCCAAAGCAATCCATTATGATCACTCTTTTTTTGCTTATGGTTTCAGGAAAGCTGTCTTGACTCTCCTTGTATGCCTTTTTGACTGCTTGGGTGAGATTGCTGCATTGTTTTTTGAGAGAGTTGCCCTTTAAGTGCAAAATGGTTGTTTTTGTTCCTGCCGGTATTTGAGCTGAAAACTGTAAAGACTTGTCCGCACCAACGCCGATGGGGGTCCGGTCAATATATCTCTTCTCTTCTTCCTGGTAAATGATTCCCAAGGGGTATTTTACAGCGACCTGGTTGAAAAACGTGTCCGGATCTTTTAAAAGCTGCGCTTGGTTCAGATCGATCTCTTTGTTTTTGCTTGCAATGATATGCATGTAATGGTCCAATGCAGGCACACCATTGATCTCTTCTACAAAACAGTCATTTATTTTGGTGATTTCAAGCTCTGAGTCCATTAGCGGCTCCCACCCATGCTGAACACCAATTCCGCTTTCAAGCTTGGTAAATGCGAGGACTGATCCGTTTTGAATTATTTTATCCGGTGTGAATACGGTGTAATGAGACGCCTTGATCGCATTCCTTCCTGTTAATCCGCCGATTACATTCATCGGGTATTTTTTTACCAGATGATTCAGTCCGTTGATCAGATGGTGATTATTCTCACCGAAACCGTCCCCATAGACGAAAAGCGTTTTGTATTCGCCCATCGTAAGTAAATCAGAAATGGGGGTAAGTTTTTGCTCGATTTCATTATAAAGATTACGATTGTTTAAGTTTTCAAGTGTAATGACATGGATATCCGATTCGATTCCAACAAGAATACTTCCCTTTTCCATCAATACCCCATTGTCAAAAATACCAGGAAAAATACCGCCGAAAATGTTGACATTATTTTTACTTGTTGCAACCAAAGTCCTGTCACACATCTGTTTGTATTTGGGATCCGAATCTATTCCACCTTCGGCATGGAAGACCATTATATTTTGGTAGCCGCTTAAAATCAGATCAGCAATCTGCTCTTTAAAATTGGATAAATGTCCGATTCCATCAATCAGGATTTTCATAAAATTCGATTCCTCCTCCACCTCTTGGAAGCGGGAAATCAAGCCTTTAGGCCTGGGAAGAAATAGTGCTTTGGCACGTTATGTTTGTAAAAAAGGCATATGGTCTACAAGCGTTGGCGTGTTGCCTGAACCTTTAGTTCGGACGCTTGTAATACTTAGTGCCCGGCTGAGAACCGTAAATTTTGCCGATGAGGCAGATGGCCGCAAATTTTAATCCTCGAAATACGCCATGTATTC
>JAKSBO010001128.1 GCA_022361095.1 Desulfobacterales bacterium
CGATCTTCATTGCCGTAACCGGAAAAAATGATCTCTTTTATTTAAGAAAACCATTCAATCATGAAGAGATCGTTCAATTTGCACGTGCCCTTACCCATACCTGGAGCCTGGAGCAAAAGAAGATTGCGCTCCAGAGCGCACTGGAGCATTCCAATAAAGCGCTTGCCGAGGCCAATCGAGGGTTAGAACGGAAAGTACAGGCCCAGGCCGCCATGATCGTTCAGGCAGAAAAGATGGCGTCCATCGGACTTCTCGCCGCAGGCGTGGCCCATGAAATCAATAATCCCCTGGCCTATGTTCGATCCAATCTGGACATCAGCAAAAAGTATTTTACCCAGATCGTTTCGTTCATTGAAAAATATGAGGCGATGAAGTCATCTATTGAATCGTCAACGGATCAAGCAACAGCGCAACTGCTGGATGACTTGACCCATGAAAAAAAAGAAATTGATTTCATATTTGAGGATCTGGACGATCTTATCACCGAATCCCTGTACGGCGTACATCGAATCAGGGAAATTGTCCAGGATTTAAGAACTTTTTCCCGTGTGGATGATGCCAAACAGAGTGATCTTAATCTCAACGATGCTTTGGACAATACGTTAAAGATGCTGAACACCCAGATCAAAGAAGGCACTACGATAACGAAAAACTTTGGCGATATTCCACCGGTTCAATGCTATCCCCAAAAAATCAGCCAGGTTCTCATGAATGTGTTGATCAATGCGATTCAAGCCATCAAAGAGAGCGGTACGATTGAATTGTCCACCAGAGCCGTTCAAACCGGAAAAAGAGATGAAGACCGCTTTGTTGAGATCGTTGTTTCGGACAATGGATGCGGAATTCCCCAAGGAAATTTAAAGAAATTGTTCGATCCCTTTTTCACCACCAAACCTGTGGGCACCGGTACCGGCCTGGGACTCAGTATTGTGTATGAAATCATTACATCCCACGGGGGGCGTATCGATGTCTCCAGCCAGCCGGGGAAGGGCAGTCAATTTCGAATCTTGCTGCCGGAGAAAATGAAAACTTGAGCGGCGAACCCGGGGCTGAACTGAAGAACTTTAATCAATTTTGATATGGAGATATAATGGGGAAAAACATTCTACTCTTGATCATATGCCTGGTACTGATCTGTGCCTGTGGGCCGGATAAGGAAAAAATGGTTCAGGAAGAAAAAAACAGCCTGGAAAGCATCACCGGGCAGATCAGCAACGATTTTCTGATCATAAAAAACTGCTTAAAAGACCTGGCCGGGCAAATCACCGTACTTTATGAAAACCAAGATCAATATGATTATGAATCCCACAGGGAAAAATACGGTTTGAGCCCCCAGGGCGTGTTATACAAACTTGAAGATGACGGGGGCGCTGCCGTATTTGTCTCCGGCGTCATTCCTGTGGACAACAGGATTAAGCGGATTGTTGCCTTTACCTCCCCCCTTGATGAAACGTTTAAGAAGATTATCAAAGAGTTGCCCAGTGTGGTTCAGGTCTATTATAATGACGAATATTCGTATAATCGCATCTATCCTTTTTTTGAGGTCCTTTCCCAGTATGAACCCGGGATGGATATCCCCGGGTTTAATTTTTATTATCTTGCCGATCAGGAACATAATCCGGATAAAAAAGTCGTTTGGGTGGATGAGCCTTATGTGGACCCGGCCGGACGGGGGTGGATGATCTCCGCCATCGCCCCTGTTTACTACAACGACAGGCTGGCCGGCGTGCCGGGCATGGATATTACGGTGAACAAAATCATTGATAAATATCTGGACGGGCATCCGTCTGTTTTCATTCTTGATAAAACCGGGGTACTGGTGGCCGTCAACCATAAACTGGTCCATCTTCTCTCTCTTCCTCCACTGGAGAACCATGAATATCTTGAAACCATTAAAAGTGATAAATACCGTAAAAATGACTTCAATCTTCTAAAGAGCAAGGAACGGACAATACGGGAAATGGCCATAGCCATCATCTCCGGCCAAAAGAAAGATTATGCATTTTCGATTGACGAAAAGGATTACAGGGCGGTGTCGGTTGCCATGAGTGAGCTGGGCTGGACGCTTGTAAGCATATTGGAACTGTAATCAGTCCATGAAAAAAAATTATATTATTTTTCTTTGCAGCCTGATGACGCTGGTAAGTATCAGTGCCTATCAGTACTCTGTCTTTCTGGATAATTTTCTCCAGGGAAAAATGGACCAGATGCTGAAAGTGGCTCAGATCTCCGGAATAAATATGGCTGCTGATTTTAATGCGTTTGAAAATGAACTCTCCATTCTAAACAGAGAACAGTTTATCAATCAAATCCTTTCCAATAAAATCGATACCGAAACTATCCGTAGACTGAAACAGTTTTTTTTCA
>JAKSBO010000915.1 GCA_022361095.1 Desulfobacterales bacterium
ATCGGCAATCCCAAGCCCAATATGTACCAGTCCATCCACACCACGGTTATCGGTCCTAAAGGTGAACGGGTGGAGATCCAGATCAGAACCCATGAGATGAACCGGGTGGCGGAATCAGGCATTGCCGCCCACTGGTCATACAAGGAAGGCACTAAGATTGATGAAAATACCGGGGAACTGTTTGCCTGGATCCGCAATCTCGTGGAGAACCAGGAAAACCTCAAAGATCCGGATGAATTCCTTGAAAATGTACGTATAGATCTTTATCCCGGAGAAATTTACGTGTTTACTCCGGCTGGGGAGATCAAAACCCTTCCCAAAAAAGCGACACCCGTTGACTTTGCCTACCGGATTCACACCGAGGTCGGGGCCCAATGCACAGGTGCCCGGGTCAACGGAAAGCTTGTTCCCCTGTCCCATGAACTGCGCACCGGCGATACCATTGAAATCATTACCACCAAGGGACATAACCCCAGCCGGGACTGGCTCAATTTTGTTAAAACGGTCAAAGCAAAGACAAAAATCAGGGCCTATATCAATGCCAGGGAAAAAGAGCGAAGCTATTCCCTGGGACGGGAAATGTGTGAGAAAACATTTAGAAAGCGCAATCAAAATTTCAATGCCCTGATTAAATCAGGTGATATCGGCAGGGTGGCCGACGCATTGGGCTTTAAGACGGTTGACGACCTGATCGCCCATGTGGGATTCGGACAAATGACAGCGCTCCAGGTGTTGAACCGGGCTGTCCCCGAGTTTGAAAAAGATTCCGAGGAGACCGATGATGCCGTTATTGAAAAAACAATTTCCAAGTCTTCCGGCAAACCGACCACCGGGGTCATTGTAAAAGGACTTAATGATATTCTTGTCAAGTTTTCAAAATGTTGCAATCCTTTGCCCGGAGATCCCATCATCGGATATATCACCCAGGGGCAGGGCGTCGCCATCCACCGGAAGAATTGCCTTAATGTTTTAAAAATGGCCGGAGAAAGGGTCATTGAAGTCGAATGGGCCAGTGGCATTAAAGAATCTTACCCCGCCTCCATCTGCATCAAGACAGACGATCGCCACGGTCTGCTGGCTGACATTGCCGCTGTTATTTCAAAGGCCGGTATCAATATTTTAAACGCACACTCGGAAACATCGGACGAGGGTATCAGTGTGTTTTGTTTTACCATTATGGTAGAAAGTTCCGGTCAGCTTAAAAAGGTTATGACGGAACTGCGCCGGGTCAAAACCGTTAATAGTGTTCAACGGGTTGTCACCGGGGAGGTTTAATTAAAGACCCGGAAAAAATAAAATCCGCGGCTTTCAATGTGAGACGCTTTGGGGACGGCCCTTAAAATTTTAATATCGTTGTTTTTTCATCATTTTCTAACCAAAATTTTGAATAATTAAGTATACAACACCGCCTTTTTTATTTATGCTCAAGATAGTCAGGCTTAATTTAATCGTACCGGAATTTTAATTTCCCAACGATTCATCCGAAGGGTAACATTCACTTCGGGACGGCCCGGCTTGGACATTAACCTTTAACCTGGAATATCATGGTAAACGTTTTTAATTTACCAGCCCTCGCCAGAAGACCGGAAAGGAAAGGTCCGGTACCCCACCTCCTTGCTCTCGATCCATACCTAAATCAGCGACACCCTGATTTTACAATTTTTATTATAATGTGGAGATTTGTATGAAAAAAATCTTTATCCTGGATACCAACGTCATCCTTCATGACAGCGGATGCATTCATCAATTTAAAGACAATGATATTTACATTCCCATTACGGTTATTGAAGAGCTGGATAAATTTAAAAAAGGGAACAATGTCATTAATTGCAATGCCCGGGATTTTTTAAGAACCCTGGATGCGTTGTCAAGTGATACGATGCTTAACGGCGGTGCGCCCATTCATGACGGAGATGGTCGTATCGCCATACGCCTGGACACCCCCCTGGATCCCATAATTAAAAACAATTTTAATGAAATCTCTCCGGATGTCAGGATTATAAACATTGCCTATGCCATTGCCAAAGAAAACGATTTTAAGCATGTCGTTTTCGTAACCAAAGATGTTAATCTGCGCCTGAAGGCCAGGTCCATCGGTTTGAAAACGGAGAATTATAATTCCCAGTATGTTGAAAACATCTCCGAGATGTACACCGGTATGAAGGTGGTGAATAATATCAGTTCCCAGGTACTGGACCAACTGTACCAGAAACCCTATGAAACCGATACCGAAAGCCTGGGAGAAGATGTGGCACTGTTTGCCAATGAAAATGTCATATTGAAAAATGGGTCCAAATCCGCCCTGGCCTATTTTGACGGCACCAGTCAAACCGTAAAATTGATTCAACCCAGAATTTGTTACGGCATCAAACCGCGGAACTCGGAGCAGACGTTTGCGTTAAATGCCATGCTCAATCCGGATATCTCCCTTGTAACCATTTCCGGCAAGGCCGGTACCGGGAAAACCCTGCTTGCCCTGGCTGCCGCCCTGGCTAAAAAACAGTTCTACCGCCAGATTTTCATCGCCCGGCCTGTTGTCCCGCTGAGCAATAAAGATTTGGGATTCCTTCCCGGAGACGTGGCTTCCAAGCTCGATCCCTATATGCAGCCCCTGTATGATAACCTCTCTGTGATACAGAATCATTTCAATGAAAACGGCACCAACGGAAAAAAGATCAAAGATCTGATAGAAGAGGAAAAGATTGTTATTACGCCGATTTCATATATACGGGGCCGATCAATTGTAAGGGTGTTTTTTATCGTGGATGAGGCCCAGAATCTGACACCCCATGAAGTAAAAACCATCATTACCCGGGCAGGAGAGGGCACAAAAATTATTTTTACAGGAGATATTTTCCAAATAGACCATCCCTATCTGGACACCCAAACCAACGGACTTGCGTATATCATAGAAAAAATGAAGGGCCAGAATCTTTATGCCCACATCAATCTTGAAAAAGGTGAGCGTTCTGAGTTGGCGGAACTGGCTTCAAAAATCCTGTAAGCAAGGTGGTTTTGCCTCTCCTGGGGAATTAATTACAGTCTGGAGGCAGGGTAGGGCATCGCTTCTTAGGCGGTGTTTTGTATATGGCGCAAGGACGCCTTGCCTAATTCCTGTCTTGAAACAACAAAATTCCGGTATGCTTATGCATACCGGAATTTATTAAGATATCTTTTTTTTGGCGAAACCTTGTCCAGATGCAAGGCGTACAAAAATTTACAGCCGGAGCAACCTGGAAGGTTGTGAGGATTAAAAATTTTTGTACAACGCCGCAGATGGGCGGCGTTTCGTTCAAACACTAAGAGGCTTTGGTTACTTTTCCTGCTTTGATGCAGGACGTGCATACATCAATTTTTCTGACACAACCAGGCTTAATCTCAGCACGAACTCTCTGAAGATTGGGATTGAAGCGCCTTTTATTGAGATTGTGAGCATGGCTGACATTGTTGCCGACCATTGGTTTTTTTCCACAAATTGCACATTCTTTTGACATATCTATATACTCCTAATAAAAATCGCTCTATCAAAATTAAAACCCGAAATGGATACAACATATTAAAATAAAAGTAAAGGCTTTTTATTTCTCTTTGCTGTTCATGTGTTTAGAGACCTCGGGAATTTTTCCAAGGGCGATCTGGCTTTGATCTGTCCCGGCATAGTTTTCCACAATATACTGGTACCGTTTCAGTGCAGCCTCGTATTTTTTTGTTTTATTGTAAAAGTTGGCGATATACAGCTCATGGCTGGCCATATTGTCAATGCAGGCATCAATGTACGCCACGGCTTTTTGACTGTACTCGTCTTCCGGGAACAACCGGATCAGTCTTTGGAATTCGGTTAACGCCTTTTGCGCAGGCGTTGCATCCCGGTCAATGGTGTCTATCTGATTGAACCAGCACATGGCGATCTGGTTAATGATATAGGGCACAGCCTCGTTTTTTGGGTGCATTTTTTCAAAGTTTTCATAGGCTGCAATGGCCTCGGGATATTCTTCAAGATGGAAATGAGCATCAGCAATCTTTAATTCCGCCAGGATAGCGTATTGACTAAACGGGTACCAGTCTTTCAGGTCGGTATACGCCTTGACCGCACCCTGGTAATCCTCATTCATAAATGAAGCAGCACCTTCCGCTGCCAGCTGCTGGGCATTTTTGTTCATCTGATGGTTTTCTTCGAACAGGGCACACCCTGACAGCATAAGAAAAACCATTCCTGCACTAAGCAATTTTTTCATTTTATAAGTTCTCTACATAGTGCTCTGCACTGACTGCAGCCACAGCACCATCTCCCACGGCTGTTGCAATCTGGCGCAAAGGTGTATCCCTGACATCGCCGATGGCGAACACACCGGGGACATTGGTCTGCATTTTGGTGTCCACGAGAATAAAACCGCTTTCATCGGTCTTTACATCGCCTTTGATAAATTCGGTGTTGGGCAGAATACCGATCCAGATAAAGCAGCCGTTTGCCTCAATTTGAGATTCACTGCCGGTTTTCAAATTTTTTATATTAACTTTCTCAACGCCGAAAAACCCATCCATCCCCGTTACTGAACTATCCCAGATGAATTCAATTTTGTCATTGGAAAAAGCGCGTTCCTGAAGAATTTTGGTGGCCCGCAGTTCATCTCTTCGATGGACCAAATAGACTTTTTTGGCAAACTTGGTAAGAAAAATGGATTCCTGGACCGCTGTATCCCCGCCGCCTACGGCAACCACCACTTTGTCCCGGAAAAACGGACCGTCACAGGTGGCACAAAAGGAGATGCCTTTACCCATGAACTTGTCCTCGCCAACGCCGAGTTTCCTGGGCGATGCTCCCGAAGCAATAATCAGGGACTTGGTTTTTATGCGTTTTTTTTTAAGAATAATTTCCTTGGTCGTTCCGGAAAGATCAAGCCCTTGAACCTCTGAGGTTTCAATCTCCAACCCCAGTGCCATGGCCTGTTCTTTTATTTTTTCGGCCAGATCAAACCCGGAAATGCCTTCGGGAAATCCGGGATAATTTTCAATCCAGTCCGTGACAAGGATCTGACCGCCGGGAACCGCTTTTTCAATCAGCAAAACATTCATGCGAGCCCGGGCTGCATACAGTCCTGCAGTCAGGCCGCCAGGCCCGGCACCGATGATCACCAGATCATATTCACTCATTGGAAGTCTCCTTAAAGAACGCTCTTGATTGCCTCTTCAAGTTTTTCCTTCGGCACCATACCGGTAATCTGATTGACAACTTCGCCATCCTTGAAAAAAATAAGGGTTGGAATGGCCTGAACGTTGTGTTTACTAGGGCTTATGGGATTATCGTCCACGTTGACCTTGGCAATTGTTATCTGATCTCCAAATTCACCGGCCAATGCTTCAAGGGTGGGGCCAATGGCTTTGCACGGACCGCACCAGGGTGCCCAGAAATCGACCATAATGGGTTTGTCGGAAGTTTTTAACAGTTCGTCGAAATCTTCATCGTTGAGGTGAATAATATTTTCCGCCATAGCAAATTCCTATTTATGAGTTAAAATTGTCGTAAGTATAGGTACAGAATCGGATTTTGTCAATTTGGGAGGTTAAAAATCAGTATTGCTGTTGAAATAGGGATACGCCCTGACAATGCGTATCCCTATCGGGAAAATCGAGGAAGGAAACTTTACAGATTACCAGTTTTCACCCAGAACTTCGAAATGTGCCTGGGGGTGGGCACAGGCCGGGCACATTTCAATTGCTTCGGTGCCTTCATGCAGATAACCGCAATTCCGGCAACGCCAGGTCACCGGCGCATCTTTTTTGAATACCGTTCCGGCTTCAATATTGGCCGCCAGGTCATTGTATCTTTTTTCGTGCTGTTTTTCAGCAACAGATACCATGTCAAAAACCATGGCAATGTCATCAAATCCCTCTTCTCTGGCGATAGCTGCAAATTCCGGATACATGTGGGACCACTCCTCATTTTCCCCGGCCGCAGACGCTTTCAGATTTTCCAGGGTGGTTCCGATGACACCGGCTGGAAAGGTTCCGGTAATCTCGAGCTCTCCGCCTTCAAGGAATTTAAAAAAGCGTTTTGCATGCTCTTTTTCCTGGTCGGCAGTTTCTGCAAAAATTGTAGAGATCTGGACATATCCCTCTTTTTTGGCCTGGCTGGCAAAATAGGTGTAACGCATTCTTGCCTGGGATTCACCGGCAAAAGCGGTGAGCAGGTTCTTTTCCGTTTTAGTTCCTTTTAGGCTTGCCATAATTAAAATCTCCTTAAATCCTTAAATTCATGCTTTATATGCGGTGTGTTGCCGCAATCCAAGTTACTCTGTTTCTTCTGCCGATTTGCTGCGGCACTTGTCACAATAGCCTGTTAAACAGATCCTTTTTCCCGTTATTAAAAAATTTTTTTCCATGTCCGGGGGAAGTGTTAAACGTTCCAGGAGATCTGCCTCAAAATCAAATATTTTGTGACAGGACACGCAGTAAAAATGGTGGTGCGCTTTTTGATTTGAATCAAATCGTCTGGGATCACCATGGCCTTCCACAACATCAATCATGCGGGCGCCGGCAAAGGTTAAAAGTGTTCTGTTCACCGTATCAATGCTGATATTGGGAAACTGTTTTTTTACCTCTCTGTGGATCTGTTCTGCATTGGGATGGGCAGAAGAGGCTGTTAACACCTTGTAGATTGCTACGCGCTGGGGTGTGATTTTCAGCTTGTTTGCCTTGCATTTTTTGTAGAATAGATCCAAGGGGGCGTCCTTTATGTTTAATCCTAAATAGGAGTAAAGCTTATTTAGGATTAATAGTCAATAAGTTTTTTCTCTTTAATCAATACAATTGGGATGTGTGGGTATGATACATATTCATTGTGCACGCTGTATTGTTTTTTCAACTGTCGGAAAATATTTTGAACCCGGCGTAAAGAGAAAAGAGCTTGAATAATTTCAGTATAATAACGAATATCAACCAAAATAGCCACGGATAAAACCATTTAGTTCTTCATAGCGGATGTTCTCCACCCATGCCTGTCCGATCTGTTCAAGGAAAACAAAAAAGAGATGATCTCCTTGCTTTTTCTTATCCCTGGATGCCGCCTCAATGATCTGTTCGGGTGGGAAGTTAAAGGCAACAGGCAATCCAAGGCCTGAAAGCAAATCCTTGATTCGGTCCACATCTTTTTGATCAATGTACCCTTTTTGCTGGGAAAATTGTGCTGCCGCAACCATCCCTGCGGCTACCGCACGGCCATGGCCGCAGGGGTCCAGTTTTTCAAAGGCATGTCCGATGGTGTGCCCGAAGTTCAGCTTGCGGCGCTCCCCGGCCTCACGTTCATCGGCCTGGACCACGCTGGATTTGATGGCCACTGAGTCAGCTACCATCCTGAAAACCGTCTCCTGGTCCAGGTTCAGGGCTTTATCCCGGTTGTTTTCGATAAATTCCAGAAGAGGGCGGTCATGAATCAGTCCATGTTTGACAATTTCGGCCAGGCCGTTGGATATCTCTTCGGCCGGCAGGGTGGACAACATATCAATGTCGCACAAAACAAACTGAGGCTGGCTGAATACCCCCACCATGTTTTTAAATGCATCCAGGTTGACGCCGTTTTTGCCTCCGACACTGGCATCTACCTGGGAAAGAAGGGAGGTGGAAACAAAGCCGAAACGGATGCCCCTGAGAAAAACAGATGCCGCAAATCCGGCGATATCACAGACAATGCCACCGCCGATGGCCAGTAAAAAACTTGACCTGTCGCACCCGGCTTTAATCATTTCCCGCAGGATATATTCTACCGTAGCTAGGGTTTTGATCTTTTCACCGGTGCCGATGGTGATCACGTGGCCGGCGGGAAATGATGCGCCGTAATGCTTAAGAATGTTCTCATCGGTAACAATAACCACAGGGCCTTGATCCGGCAGATAGTCTCCCACACGGGACAAGGATGCTCCCACATGGATGTCGGAAGTGCGCTGCCGGCCTTCAACTGTAAACGTTTTAATCATATTTTTCGCCTTAGAAAATGGTATGGTTGTTTTTTAAATGAAAGTAACGGCAAATTGCCAACTTACTTTCATGTTGTGTTGCGGGGTAAGCCTGGGCGCTGATAGGCCAGGTCGGCCCATGGCCGTGAGTCAGGGCCATGGGGATTTAAAATCAACATTGGGTGAGGGCTTTTATTGTTCCACTGCCCTTAACATTGCATTTGTTTGCGTACTTTTTTATCAATATTCGATGGCTTGGGCAAATAAAAAAGCCCTGGATTCCGACGCCGGCTTTTTTTTATGTGTCCAGTTAATTTAATTAATATTTGATTTTAACAGTTCTTCAATATAAACTTTGACAAAATATTATGGAGCCATATGCAGTTAAAAGTCCTCATAGCTGACGACCATGCCATCATCCGGGAGGGGCTGCGAAGCCTTCTGGAAAACAGGGGTATACAGGTTATGGATATTGCAAAGAACGGCAGAGAGGCCGTTGAAAAGGCAATCGCCCTTAAGCCTGATATTGTGATGATGGATATTTCCATGCCTGATCTTAACGGTGTGGAAGCGACGGCCAAAATCAGGGAAGAGGTTCCACATACCAGGGTGATCGCTTTATCTATGCATTCAAGTAAGAAGATCGTTGATAAAATGTTTGATGCGGGGGCTTCCGGCTATATTCTCAAGGAGTCTGCCTTTGATGAAATTTATGATGCCATTCAGGAGGTTCTCCGTACAAATTTTTACCTGACGCCCGCCATTGCCAGAATGTGTACCGACGGCATGGGTAAGGATCGCAGCATAGGGGAGAAACAGCCTCAATTTAATAAAATCTCCCCCAAGGAACGTGAAGTGCTGCAATTGATTGCTGAAGGCAAAAAAACCAGGGACATTGCCGGGACACTGGGGGTAAGCGTTAAGACGGTGGAAACCCATCGAAGAAA
>JAKSBO010000406.1 GCA_022361095.1 Desulfobacterales bacterium
GGGAGGAGCCGTTTTCCATCTCCCCTGAAGTGACCGGCATCGTCTTAAACACCCCGTCCGGCCTGAAGTGGTAGACCAACCCTCCCACAGCCGCCGTAAACGGGGCCACAGTAACAAGGCCAAAGCTCCCCACAAGGGTGTTAAGCACTTCGGCAGCTACAAAGTTGATGTTAAAAAAATTGATCAGGGGTACCCCCTGGGCCATGAAGAGCATCATCATGGTCATGTAACCCCCGGAGTAGGCCAGAAGCAGGGTGGTGGTCATGGTGCCGATCACCGCCCTGCCCACAGACATGCCCGACCGGATATGGTCTTTTAATGAAATGTCCGGGTTATTCTTTTTCACTTCGTCCATGGACGCGGCAATGTCCATGGCAAGGTCCATAACCGCTCCGGATGAAGCGATAAAGATACCGGCAAGAAAAATCCGTGTGATCTTTAAATCATAAAAACCGGAATAGAGAAGGGTTTCGGCAAATGGCCGGACAGCACCGTGAATCCTGAAATTTTCATTGAAATAGAGCGCCAGGATGCAGGTGAATACCAGGCCCAGAAACGCCCCCAGAAACGTCACAGCGCCGCGCCGGGTCAGCCCGCCCACCAGGAAACTGATGGCAAGGGTTAAAAAGCACACCACGGCCAGGGCAACGGGAATGGGGTCATACCCTTTGAGAAACAAGGGAACCATGATCTTCCAGAGCATCAGTCCTGCCAGAGCAAAAGAGAGCAATGCCTTGATCCCGGTCCAGCCGCCAACGGCCATCAACAGCAACGCAAACAGCCCCAAAAGCCGAACTTCATGGCTGATACGGTAATGACCGTTACTGTATGCTGTTTTGATTTTACCGTTGATAACGGTGTACTGAACCAGGATGACCTGGCTCTTTTGATAAATCTCATCCAGCTCCATTTTTCCCTTCAGGGCGTTGATGACACGAGTCTTCTCGCCTTTAAAGGGGCCGGTCAGCATCTCAACCTCGAGTTCCTGGGTTCCGGCTTTTACAATGGCATGGACCATGATATCCGAATCATCCACGCGAAGCACCCGTGCCTGGTCATAATGGGTCTCCTTGGAGACCAGATGGTCATATCCTGTTGGCAAAGCAAACAAAATCCAGCACAGTCCTGCAAACAGAATCACCAGCAAAATGTCCGGGTGCGCTTTTAAATAGGCTTTCACTTCTTCTTTAATCCGTTAAAGCGTTAACGGAATGCCGCACTTGAAAAAAAGAGCGGCATTCCAAAAGGTTGGTTTGGTGTTGTGGGGTGAGCCTGGGCAGTGAAAACCCCGGTCAGCCCATGGCGTTAGTTGTTAAGATCCACTCTCATGATCTGGGCGATTTTCTTTGCAATATCGGTATTGTCATAGAAACCGTCGAAGATGGAGTCATTTTTACCTTTGGCCAGAACCATTACAGGCACACCGGTATGGGAGTAAGAGGTAAAGGCAATACCGGCTCTGTTGTTCAGGATATGGGTCAAAGTGACGGTGAATGGTTCATAGTAGCCGTACAGCAGTTTGTCTTCCTCGCTTGTATTGTTTGAGGTGCCGCTCATACTCTTTTCAAAAGCACCTTCAAGCTTTTCAA
>JAKSBO010000093.1 GCA_022361095.1 Desulfobacterales bacterium
CTTGGCACTTTTGACCGTAGAGACCAGGCTTTTTTTTTTTTTTTTTTTGTAGATAAAAGGTTTAAACAACTCCAAGGCCATTTTCTTGGGAATACCGCACTGGTGGAGGCGAAGCTCAGACCCCACGGTAATAACGGTACGTCCTGAATAGTCCACACGTTTACCTAAAAGGTTCTGACGGAAACGCCCCTGTTTGCCCTTAAGCGTATCAGACAATGACTTTAAAGGACGCTTGTTCGTACCCGTGACCACCCGGCCATGGCGCCCATTATCAAAAAGCACATCCACAGCTTCCTGGAGCATCCGCTTTTCATTGCGGACAATGATATCAGGCGCGTTAAGATCAACCAGGCGTTTAAGACGGTTATTGCGATTGAGCACCCGGCGATAAAGGTCATTAAGATCCGAGGTGGCAAACCTGCCGCCTTCAAGGGGGACAAGGGGACGCAAATCAGGCGGCAAAATGGGGCAGGCCGTCAGGATCATCCGGGACGGCTCTATACCTGAAGTTAAAAAGGCATCAATGACCTTCATGCGCTTGGCCATTTTCTGCTGCTTGGCCATGGATTTGGTCAACCCAATCTCTTCGGTAAGCTCATCATGTACCGCCTGAAGATCAATCTCATTAAGCAGAGTCAAGATAGCCTCAGCGCCGAGCCCTGCCACAAAGCCCTCTTCGCCGAACTCTTCAATGGCCTCATAATACTGGTCATCGGAGAGTAACTGCATTTTCTTCAACCCGGTGTCCTTGGGGTCAATCACTATAAATGAATCAAAATAAAGAACCTTTTCCAGATTTTTCAATGTCATATCCAGGACATTGCCGATCTTGGAAGGCAGACTTTTCAGAAACCAGATATGGGATACAGGCGCAGCAAGTTCAATATGCGCCATGCGTTCACGTCTGACTTTGGACTGAATAACCTCAACCCCGCATTTTTCACAAACGACCCCTCTGTGTTTCATGCGTTTATATTTACCGCAATTACACTCGTAATCCTTGGTCGGCCCAAATACCTTGGCACAAAAAAGCCCGTCCCGTTCGGGTTTAAACGTTCTATAATTTATGGTCTCGGGTTTTTTTATTTCGCCATAGGACCATTCCCGAATCTGATCTGACGATGCAAGGCTGATTTGAACGCCCTGGTAACTTTGAGGGTCCTTGGGTTTTGCGAAGAAATCATAAATATTATCCAATGTCTTCTCCTTATTTGCTGCCTTCTATAAGATTCATATCCAGCCCCAGAGCATTGAGCTCTTTTATCAGAACCCTGAAAGATTCAGGCATTCCGGGTTCCAGGACATTCTGGCCTTTAACAATTTTTTCATACATACGGGTTCGGCCGGTCATATCATCGGATTTCACCGTAAGAAATTCCTGTAGCGCGTGGGCAGCACCATAGGCCTCCATGGCCCAAACCTCCATCTCCCCTAGACGCTGGCCGCCAAATTGAGCCTTACCGCCAAGGGGCTGCTGGGTGACAAGGGAGTAGGGTCCGATGGACCGTGCATGCAATTTATCATCCACGAGATGATGCAGCTTAAGCATATACATGGTTCCCACAGTAACCGGTTTATCAAAGGGCCTGCCGGTACGCCCGTCATAGAGGATGGACTGCCCCGAAGGGTCACTTCCGGACATGCCGATCAACTCCTTGATCTCATCCTCAGTGGCGCCGTCAAACACCGGTGTGGCAGTATGAACGCCGTTTTTATAAAGGGAGACAAACTCCATAAATTGTTCATCATCCATGGCATCAATGTCCCGGACAATGACATCATCCACCTGCCCTTCCTTTTGCTTACGGGTCAAGGAGAATATCTGTTTAGCCTTATTCCGGAGTTCATCCAGCCGCTTTTCCTCAAGCATATCATCAATCTGCTGGCCCAAGGCATAAGCCGCCCGGCCTAAATGAATCTCAAGAATCTGCCCCACATTCATACGGGAAGGCACACCCAAGGGGTTAAGCACCATATCAACAGGCCGGCCGTCTTCAAAATAAGGCAGATCCTCAACACGAAGAATTCTTGAAACAACACCCTTGTTCCCATGGCGGCCAGCCATTTTATCCCCTACGGAAAGCACCCGCAGCATGGCAACGGAAATTTTAATGAGCTTGAGCACCCCCGGAGGAAGATCGTCGCCCTTTTCAAACCTGGAAACCTGACGGTTGAAGTGCTCACGGGCTTTTTTTATCTGCTCCTGGGCCTGCTCAAGAATAACCTGAACCTTTTCAGTCAGCACCGCATCTTCAACCGTAACATTAACCAGGACGGACACAGGAACTTTTTCGAAAATCCCGGGCCCCACCTCTGTTCCGGCTTTTACCAGAACCTTTCCGTTTCGTTCCAGATCACTGAACAGCGCATGACCGTCAAGCACGGATTCAACTTTCTCCCTGCCGACATCGGATATAATTTTTATCTCATCATCACGATCTTTTTCAAAACGTTCGATCTCTTCATCCTCGATCTGGCGTGTTCTGTCATCCTTAGGCAGGCCCCGGCGGGAAAAGACCTTGGCATCAATCACTTTCCCATGCACACCGGGCGGTACACAAAGGGACGTATCTTTCACGTCTCCTGCTTTTTCACCAAAAATGGCGCGCAAAAGCTTCTCTTCAGGAGAGAGCTGGGTTTCACCTTTGGGGGTAATTTTACCCACCAGAATATCACCGGGTTTAACCTCGGCGCCCAGCCGGATGATACCACTGTCATCCAGATTCTTCAGAGCATCTTCACCCACATTGGGAATATCCCTGGTGATCTCTTCCTTGCCGAGCTTGGTATCCCTGGCCAGCACCTCAAACTCCTCAACATGCACAGAGGTATAAACACCATCCTTGACCAGGCGCTCGGATACCAATATGGAATCCTCATAGTTATACCCGTCCCAGGGCATGAAAGCCACGGTCACATTCTTGCCAAGTGCCAGTTCCCCCAGTTCGGTGGACGGCCCATCGGCAATAACCTGCCCTTTTTTCACCCGCTCCCCTTTTTTCATAATGGGTCTATGATTAAAACAGGTATTCTGGTTGGAGCGGACAAACTTGGTACAGTTATAGATAGAAACGGCCTTATTAAATTTGGGATCATCACTGTCATCATTTTTGACAACAATACGCTTTGAATCCACATCAACCACCACCCCGTCGCACTCGGCAACAATGGTAACCCCGGAATCCCTGGCCACAACCGCTTCCATGCCGGTACCCACCAAAGGCGCCTCACTGCGAATCAGCGGCACAGCCTGACGCTGCATATTCGAGCCCATAAGTGCCCTGTTGGCGTCATCATTTTCAAGGAAAGGGATCAGGGATGCAGATACGGATACCAGCTGATTTGGTGACACGTCCATGAATTTTATTTCTTCGGGCGTAACCATCTCAAATTCCCCGGCAACCCGCGCAGATACATTGGATTTGATAAAATTTCCGTCAGCATCCAAAACGGCATTGGCCTGGGCAATGGGATGTTCCTTTTCTTCAAAGGCACTCAAATGCTGAATTGTTTTGCTGGCATTGCCTTCACCTACAATCCTGAAAGGGGTTTCAATAAATCCAAAATCATTTACCCTTGCATATGTACACAGAGAGACAATCAAACCGATGTTTGGTCCCTCAGGGGTCTCAATGGGACAGATACGGCCATAATGTGACGGATGAACGTCACGTACTTCGAAGCCGGCTCTCTCACGGGTCAACCCGCCAGGGCCCAGTGCTGAAAGGCGACGTTTATGAGTAGTTTCCGACAAAGGATTGGTCTGGTCCATAAACTGGGACAACTGTGACGTGCCGAAAAATTCACGAACAACCGCAGATACCGGCTTGGGATTAATGAGGTCGTGGGGCATCATGGCGTCCACTTCCTGCATACTCATCTTTTCCTTGATTGCCCGCTCCATACGGACAAGGCCGATGCGGTAATGATTTTCCAGCAGCTCACCCACCGCCCTGACCCGCCGGTTTCCCAGGTGGTCGATATCGTCAACCTGGCCCTGGGTATCTTTGAGCTCAATCAACGTGGCTGCGGTAAGTAGAACATCTTCTTTTCTCAGGGTTTTTACATCAATTTTCGTATTCACCCCAAGGCGATGGTTCATTTTAAGACGCCCCACCTTAGACAAGTCGTAATATGCCTGGCGAAAAAACAGATGATCGATAAAATCCTGGGCCACCTCAATGGTAGCAGGATTGCCGGGACGAAGCCTGCGATAAATATCCATTAAGGCCTCTTCCTTGGATTCGATCTTATCCGAAACCAGAGTTTTACGCATACAATCTGAACTGCGGGGGTCTACATAAAGGATTTCAAAGGTATTGATATCCTTTTCCTCAAGCAATTCAAACGTATCTTCTGCAATTACATCACCGGCTCTAAACAAAGGCGCCGGATCATTGCTTTCCAGAAAAAAATTACCGGCAAACGCTTTGCCGATTATTTCCTCTTCGGAAATCGGTATAAAATCCAACTTTTCATCGGCAAGTTGTTTTAAAGCGCGCTTGGTAAAAATTCGACCGGCTTTAACCACGACATCTCCGGATTCAGGGGACTTTATATCATAACCGGCCCGTTGGCGGACCAGATTTTCAGGAATGAATTCTCTGAAATAAGAACCATTTTTGCGAATAATTTTTTCCTTAGTATAGAAAAAATCAAGGATATCTTCCCCCGTATAACCAAACGCTTTAAAAAGGATGGAAACAGGAAATTTACGCCGGCGGTCAATACGGATATAGACAATATCTTTGGCGTCGATTTCCATATCAATCCAGGAACCTCGAACAGGAATAATCCGGGCGTTATATATAATCTTACCCGAGGAATAGTTCTTTCCTTTGTCATGATCAAAGAATACACCCGATGACCGATGAAGCTGAGAGACAACTGCACGCTCAGTACCGTTAATGATAAAAGTACCCCTGGGCGTCATCAAAGGGATGGTGCCAAAATATATTTCCTGCTCTTTAATATCCCGGATAGTTGACACACCTGTGTCTTTGTCATGGTCATAGACGACAAGCCGAACCCTTATATTTACCGGGATGTCATAGGTCATCCCGCGACTGATGCACTCCTGCATGGAGTGTTTGGTCTCCCCAAAGGAATAAGAGACATATTCAAGGGAGGACGTATCGGTAAAATCCTTAATGGGAAATACAGACTTAAAAACCGAATGCAGACCCTTTTCCTCTCTATCCTGGGGTGAAACATCCCTTTGAAGAAAACCCTCAAAGGAATCTCTTTGCATCCCTATGAGATCAGGGATGTCTATTATTCTGCGTTTACCGCCAAATTCTTTTCTAACACGCTTGTTCGTCAAAAGACTTCCGGCCATGATATCTCCCGATGTGAGTTTTTCCAACTGTAAAAGCGGAGACATGACCCACCGGCCTTGCCCCCGCGTATAGTTTATGCACAAACTGTTTGTGCTTATAAGCTATGCTAAACTACTTTACAGACACCTGAGCACCGGCACCCTCAAGCTGTTCTTTGATCTTGTCTGCCTCATCTTTGGCAATTCCCTCTTTTACAGCTTTGGGTGCTTCTTCAACAAGTGCCTTGGCTTCTTTAAGCCCAAGACCGGTGATAGCACGCACTTCCTTGATCACATTAATCTTTTTATCACCGGCAGCTTCAAGAACAACGTCAAATTCTGTTTTCTCTTCAGCGGCAGCACCACCTGCATCACCACCTGCAGGCATAGCACCTGCAGCAAAGGCAACAGGTGCGGCTGCGGATACACCAAATTTGTCTTCAAGTTCCTTAATCAGTTCAGAAAGCTCAAGAACGCTCATATTTGAAATAAATTCAATTACATCATCTTTTGTAATATCAGCCATTTTATTCTCCTGAATATATACGAATATTTGAATCGTATCTATAAATCTAAAGTTTTGGTTTATTCTATGTTACGCTGCATCTTTCTGATCTTTAACAGCATTAAGCACATTGAGAAAAGATCTTGGCACACCGGCCAGAACATTGACAAGATTCGTGGGAACGGCATTGAGTGTCCATACCAACTTGCCCAACAGCTCTTCTCTGGACGGCATTTTGGCAAGCTGCTTGACGTCTTCGTCGCTTAAAAATTTTCCACCCAGGGACGCACCCTTAAGCTGCATTTTATCATTGGTTTTCAGAAATTCTGAGATAACCTTGGCAGGTGCCACAGGATCATCTTTAGAGATGATGATCGCATTAGGCCCTTTAAAAAGATCAATTAACACCTCTGAGCCGGTCTCTTTCGCTGCCAATCTCATCAAGGTATTTTTCACAACTGCCATTTGGGCTCCGACTTCCCGAAGTTTTGCGCGAAGTTCGGTCACCTGGGACACAGTAAGTCCCTTGTAGTCGATCAGAAAAGAGATCTCTGCCTCGCTGAGATCCTTTGTAATTTTTTCGACCAGTTCTTTTTTCTGGGAAATATTCAGCATTTTTTTACACCTCCTTCCATAAATAAATTAGTGTCGAAGGTGCCAACGAAA
>JAKSBO010000050.1 GCA_022361095.1 Desulfobacterales bacterium
AAAAGGATGCGCTGTTTTATAAGCGTTCCGGCGGTGGAATTACCCTGAGCGGAGGGGAAGCCATGGCCCAGCCCGAGTTTGCCGTGGCATTGCTAAAAAAGGCAAGGGAATACAGGATTCACACGGCCATGGAAACCTCCTGCTTCTGCAGATGGGAGGATTTGGCCAAGGCCTGCGGCCACTTGTGTCAGGTCATTTGTGATATTAAACACTTGGATGACCGGAAACACAAAAGAGGAACATCGGTCGGCAACAGGCTGATCCTGGAAAATATTAAAAAAATGATTTTAACCTTTCCGGATTTGCCTGTTCTTGTCAGGACCCCTGTAATCCCCGGCTTCAACGACAATGAGCACGACATCCGGGCCATTGCTGATTTTATACCCAAACGAAAAGACGTCGCCTATGAACTGCTGCCCTACCATCCGTTTGGTGACAGCAAATACATTTTCCTGGGTATGGAAAATCCCTGTAGAGACCTGGTTCTGGATGAGGCCCGTATGGACCGGCTGAAAAATATTGAAAGAGAATTTAATGCGGGTATTGAGAACATGGCGCAAACATTAACTTAACGGAAAATTTTTAACGATGCATAAAAACATAATACTTGTCATAATGCTGGCCCTTTTACACCAGGCAGGCTTTCCGATGAACACGGCAATGGCCGATCCCATTGTTTACAAGAAAACCAAAATTCTGGTGGCCACAGCCAATCCGGCAGGATCTGTGCACGTGACCGCCTTGGAAAAGTTTTGTCGGATCATTGAGACAGAAACAAAAGGCGCCGTAAAAACGCTTCTCTTTACAGGCGGTTCCATGGGTGATGAACAAGCCAATGTGAAACAGCTTAGAACCGGGGAAATCCATGTGACGGCCATTGCCGCAGGCAATGCGACCCCGTTTGCGCCCTGTGCCGCCATCACCGTGCTGCCTTATATGTTTCCTAAAATTGATAAAGCCTATGCCCTGTTCGGCAACCAGCAGTTTGTGGATGAACTTGGGGAACGGATGGCCAAACAGAGTCGGACCCGGGCCCTGGCATGGCTGATCGGCGGTTATCGTGTGCTCACAAACTCCAAGAAACCTGTTACAAAAATCGCTGACCTTCGGGGGCTTAAAATTCGTGTGCCGGGCGTTCCCATCCAGTTGGAAGCCTTCAGGTCCTGGGGGATTGAACCTTATCCCCTTGCATGGTCAGAAACCTTTAACGCCTTGCAGCAGGGCGTTGTGGACGGCCAGGAAAACCCCCACTCCATCAACCGGGATCAAAAATTCTGGGAGGTCCAGGAATATATTTCCGACCTGCATTACATGCTGTGGGTCGGTCCCATTTTGGTATCGGAGTGGTGGTATCAGAATCTGGACGGCGATATGAGAGCCCTGGTAGACCGTGCTGCCCATAAGGCTGCCCGGTATGAATGGGAATGGGCTGCAGAGCAAAATGAACTTGCCCTGGAGCAGTGCCTGGACAATGGCATGAAGATAAGCGAACTTGAAGATGAAAGAGAGTGGGAGGCCAGGGCCAGGAAGCTGTGGCCAAAATTCTATGATGCCGTTGGCGGAAAAGAGTATGTGGACCAGGCCATGGCAGCCATGAACTGATTTTTCACAAACAAGGCCGCAGATAATAAAGCCTAACACATAACAATATTTAACCTTAAAGAGTTGTTCATGAATATAATTAAAAAAATTTATGCAAATTTCGAAGAGTATGCCTGTGCCACGTTGATCAGCATTATGATTTTAAGTCTCATGGTCCAGATCCTGGTCCGGGCTCTTCTTGGAACGTCCATTGCCTTTACTGAGGAGCTGTCCCGGTACAGCTTCATCTGGACAATTTACCTGGGCGGTGCCCTGGTTGCCAAACATACCAGTCACGTCAGGATCACGGCCCAATTCATGTTGTTTCCCAAAAAGATGCGTTTGGTTTTTCTGATCATCGCAGATACGATCTGGGTTATTTTTAACTTTTTTTTAATAGCTGCCTCCATAGGCGCTCTGGACGTTGCCTTGGAGTTCCCGGAAATTTCCCCCACATTGTTTATTGTAAAAGCCTATGTGGAAGCAGTGATTCCTTTAAGCTTTCTGCTCATGAGTTACAGGATTATTGAAAAATATATCTTAAAAATGAAGGCAAATGACCTGTACAGCCTTGTAAACTATGAGGAGGCAACCTAATTGTCTGTATTATCAATTACTTTGATCGCCTTGTTTTTCTGCTTTTTGATGGGATTCCCCATTTTCATGGCCCTGATCATTGCTGCTGCCGTTGCAATTTATTCAGGGGGATATCTGCCGTTTACCATTATTCATAATTCCCTTTTTGACGGTGTAAACCTTTTTCCGCTTCTGGCAATTCCCTGCTTTGTTGTGGCAGGTACCATCATGGAGTATGGGAAAATTACCAACCAGATTATTGACGTCGTAAAGCAGTTGGTGGGACGAATGCCGGGAGGCCTTGGCATCACCACCATCATGGCGTGTACCTTTTTTGCGGCGATCTCCGGTTCCGGACCCGGGACAGTCGCTGCGGTGGGCACCATTTTGATTCCGGCCATGATGAGAAACGGTTACAGCCCACAGTACGCCGCAGCCGCGGCCTCCTCCGGCGGCACAATCGGTATTCTCATACCGCCCAGCAATCCTATGATCATCTATGCCATCATCGGCAACCTCTCTGTGACGGCCATGTTTGCCGCCGGCGTTGTTCCCGGGCTGTTAGTGGCCTTTGCCATGGTAACCACGGCCATAACCCTGGCCAAAAAAGGTGCATTTGGTACAAGTGACGACATGGAGCCCTTTAATATGTTGGGGTTCCTTAAAAGCTGCCGGAAATGTGCATTTTCCCTGGCCACCCCGGTCATCATTCTAGGATCAATCTACACAGGCATGGCCACCCCGGTTGAGGCATCGGTCATTGCGATCATGTGGGCCCTTTTTGTGGGAATTGTCGTTAACAAGGCTCTGGATTTAAAAGGTCTCTACCTTGCCCTCCAGGAGGGAAGCCAGATATGCGGGGGTGTGCTTCTCATTGTTGGGGCCTCGACTTTGTTCGGTAAAATTCTTACCTATGAGCAGGCTCCCCAGATTCTCACGGAACTGGTTCTCGGCGTCTCCAAAACCCCGGAAATCGTCATGCTTTTAATTGTGGCGGTTCTGTATGTGCTCGGCATGTTCATGGAAACCCTGTCCACCATTATTATTCTGGCGCCGGTTCTGCTCCCTGTGATCAAATCCCTGGGCATTGACCCCATCCATTTTGGCGTGGTATTGGTCGTGACCAACAACGTGGCCATGTTGACCCCGCCTTTGGGCGTCAATCTGTTCATTTCTTCAAAAATAGCGGGTATCTCTGTGGAAAAGGTGTCTGTCGGCGTTCTGCCCTATCTGATCGCTTTGACCATCTGTGTCTTAATTCTGGTTTATTTCCCGGTGCTGAGTATCTGGCTGCCGGGTTTGCTCGGTATATAACGTATTTGTGTAATGAAAAATTTTGTCTTGTTCGTCCGCCCTTTTTCCAGACACGTATAAAGAGACGTTCTTCTGTGTTCCCGGCAGCCTTGGACAACGGTTGCCGGGAACATGTAAAAAAGTTTAATGATAGATGATACGAACCTTCCCTGCCATAAATGACCGCGCCGGCCTTAAATAAGTAAGGTCCCCATATTGCAGCGTTCCGCATGTTTTCATTCTGTACCGATTTCTAAACACTTCGTAAGCAAAAATTTAGTTTTCATAAGCAATCAGTGGATCTGTCTTGACTATTGGTATATGTAAGGATGATATGAATCCCGACCATAAAACAAATTCCAACAAAATCAAAAATGTTCGTTTGGGACGGACAACGGACCGTCCCTATTGGATGATGATGCTTTCCCTCATTATACGGGCCGCCCATCAAATCGGCGCTGCTGTCTGCCTGGGCGCTTTTCTGCTCGGGGCGGATCTGCCCTGGCCCTACCTAATCTTGGCAGGGACTTCCGGATGTTTGCTGATGCTGACCGAGGCACTACGGCACCGGCAGTTACTCAGGGAAGCGGCTGGTGTCGTAACCCTGATAAAAACCGGTATCATCGGCATGGCCCTGCATGGCTGGATTCCGGCAGTCCCTGCGTTATTATTTGTCTTTGCCTTGGCATCTTTCTATTCCCATGCACCTAAGACTATCCGGCACAGGATTTGGTTTTAGGCCCGTTCCAGGGTTGCATTGAGTTCAGCATAGTTCAGTGGGGGCAATTCACCTAATTCGCCTTAAGGGGTTTCCAGGCAATTTCGCACTCCCCGGTATTCCCAGAAACATAAATAACACCGTCTGAAACCGTAACGGAAAGGTCCATGGTCCTGTTGGCCAATCCAGCCAGTGCCTGTATGCCTTTCCATTGGAGCTGAAAGACCTCCGCACTTAACCCCTGGAACTTTTCCCCTTCCTTCTCCCACCAGCTGTCTGACTTGAGGTTAAAGGAATATACCCGCACCGCAGAAGAGAGCCGTCCGGCCTTTTTGATCCGGTCAAAGGAAGGTTCTCCCACCTCAACCCAGAGGGCAATCCTGCCATCCAGGGTCTTCTCCCAGATATCCGGCTCCTCCACAGTGGAAAGCCCCCGGGTCATGGTCAGGGCTTCAGTGGCATTCATGCAGAATGCGATCACTCTTGCCATCATGCGTTCAACAGATTCAGAAGGGTGCTGGGCAAGGGTAAGGTTCAGGGTATCGTAAACACTTCGGTCCACATCGGCCAAGGTGATATTTGCTTTAAAAATGGTGGGTTTAAGGGCCACTTGATTTTCCTCTGGGTTAACATCCTGTCAATAAAATGTAAATTCTGTTCAGGGCACCCTTAACCGAATCCATATTCCCCTGTCAAGCAGACCTTTGTCTCCAGTCTCACCCGGCCCCGGTTAAAATGCCCCGGGCAAAAAGTATCCAAGGTTTATAAAATGGCTTGGGAATGCCTGCACGCTCTCTCCTGAGAATTGGAAGCCCAATCCCTTTTCATCATTCAGCCAAACCAGGTGTCCACATGTTTTACACATTTCTCCATACAGGATACATCCTGACAAGTATGGTATCATCCTCGACGAGTTTTATTCCAGGACCTGCGATAACGTTCAAAAGAAAAGCTCAGGGGGGTTAAACTTCCGGGCAGTGAGGACGACCTCCAAGGCAACCTCGATTTTCGGTACGGATGATCACCCCAGACTTTCCTTGTCACTCCAGAGCATTTCCAACACTAAAACTCACTCTTCGGAGCGTGAGTAGCCTGGGCACTGGAAAAAGAAGTGAAGGCCTTTATTGACAAGCCTGTTGACGACACATGATAGACAGATTGTTCGATCTTCTATTCCTTATAACGCCGCGCTAAAAGGCTGTAGTGG
>JAKSBO010000096.1 GCA_022361095.1 Desulfobacterales bacterium
GCGTTGACGCAGGTCAGGTGCTGCCGCATCAGTCCCGGCTTTTTTCTCCCTGCCCGGATCTCTTTTATTGTGAAAGATTTGCCTGTGACCAGGGAGAGGGCAAGGGATGTCCTCAAGATTTGCCCGCCGCCTTCTCCAAGCATGCCATCAATGTTCAGCATGATATTTTCCTTTTACTTTAACTGCGCCGGGATCACAGCAGGTTTACAACACGGTCTGTAAGCCCTTTCTCTCCGAGCACAACATTCATCTTTGAGTTTGATACAACCTTTTCAAGAAGATCAAGTTCCCGCAGCCTCATCAGTGTCGGGTTGTTGTCCAGAAGTTTGGCCGTGTTTGCCTGGCTTCTCATGGCTGCCGTTTCTTCCCTTCTCATGATCAGGTTGGATTCTGCTGCCTTTTTGGCCTCAATGACCTTGTTCATCAGGTCTTTCATGTCGCCCGGCAATATAATATCCCGGATGCCGAAACTTTTTACCTGGATGCCAAGGGATTGGGCACTGTTTTGGACAGCAGAAATCAAATCATTTGATACGTTTTCTTTTTCGTTCAGCACAGAATCAAGTGCCAATGCACCAATCACTGATCTTAATGCAAGCTGGGCCTCTCTGTACAAGGCTTGCCGGCTGTCTTCGGACAATGAAACGGATTTTACCGCATCTGTGATGCCAAAGCTCAGCATCGCATTTATTCTCAGGGTCACTTTATCAGATGTCATGATCTCCTGACCTGATACATCCAGGATTTTTTCCCGGAGATCAACCGTAAAAAATCTGTTTACCGCTGTTCCGGTCCAGAAAAGGTGGCGGCCTGCGGGAAGGGTTTCAACATATTTTCCATCTTTAAAATAGACACATTTATGGCTTTCCGGGACATCGACGACAGAGAAAAAACAGGCTGCATCTTCATTTTTTGCGATCCGGGCCGCAGCCTCGTGCGTGAAACGCACCTCTCTTGCATCAATTATCTCAACCCTCAGTTTTTTAAAGTCTTTCCAAAGGGCGTAGAGACCGGGGCCAAGGATTTTTGCAAATCTTCCTTCTATCCATACAAGCGCCCGCTGATAATCCTCTAAGTCAATGACTTGTACGTGATTGTCCAGCAGACCTGACTTGATCATTACATCCAGGTTGTCATGGATCAGCCATGGATCTCTCATTGAGGCAATGTCTATTCGGGCGTTGAAAAAAGGATCCGCAAACCAGTGGCGGCCTTTTTCCAAGATGCCTTTAAATTCCCTGTTTTTAAAGTATAACCCTTTTTCATAAGAACGGATTGTTTTTCTTCTAATCATTTTTTTTCCTTTTACGCAATGCTTTAGGGTGCCTCGAACTCAAGCCAAAAGGCAATTATTAGAGGTGCCTTTAGTCTTAAAGCCGTTCTCAGTCCGGCCAATGTTAATGGTTTAAGGGGAGCAATCCGTCACCCGGCGGCACCTGGGATCTGCGGAGCAGTATTTAAGTATATGAACCACGCTTGCTCCGTTTGCAGAGATACTCTGTTAAACCAAACCATAAGTTCAACATTTGCCCTTCATCCGTTGTAAGCAGTTCATATACGGTATCCATATGCTTCATGGCATATCCGTGGGTGTTGTTTTCTCAATCTGCCCGGGAAAACCTGCCGGATCACTTCATGCCCTCCTTAAACCTTTTTCAAGTAAACCAATTAGCGGAGC
>JAKSBO010000461.1 GCA_022361095.1 Desulfobacterales bacterium
GCCGCCCCCCAGTGCCTTGTAGAGCCGAACGGTATTCTGGCTTACCGTGCCTTCGCTGACGGCGAGCGCTTCCTGGAAGCTGAGCAGCGAACGCTGGGCATCAAGCACATTGTTGAAGTCGGAAAGGCCATTGCGGTATTGATCCTGGGCCAATTCCTCCGCAGCACGGGCAGCGTCAACAGCGTCCCTGAGCGAAGCGCTGCGCTCTTTTTCCTTACGGTAATTTATCAGGGCATCACGCACTTCCTGAACGGCATTGAGCACTGCAGCTTCGTACGCATACAGGTACTGTTCCTGTACCGCTTCCTGGATTTTAATATTATTGCGGATAGAACCGGAGTAGAAAATCGGCCAGCGTATGCCGGGGATAATGCTGTATTTTCCACTATCGGACTCGAAAAGGGTTGATGCCTGCAAAGACTCCAGCCCGATGGAACCGGTCAGTGTAAACCTGGGATAAAGATCGGCCATGGCAACACCGATTCGCGCTGTCTGGGCTGCCAGCTCGCGCTCGGCGCGCCGGACATCCGGGCGGCGGCGCAACAGGTCCGCGGGAATGCCCTCAAACACCAGGTCGGATTGCGGTATCCGGTCGATATTAGGGATCTGCAAAGCGCCCGGCATCTCGCCTGCCAATACCGATAAAGCATTCCGGGCACTCTCCAGTCCGGCTTCTAGGGTGGGAATTGCGGCCCGTGTGCTTTCGAGGTTATAACGTGCCTGCTGCACGGCCAGTCCGTTGCCCAAGCCGGCGTTAAAACGGTCGGAAAGAATTTCAAAGGTCTCCTGCTGGGCTTCCAGGTTGGCCCGGGATACGGTCAGGCGGTGCTGGTAGGTGCGGACGCTGAGATAGGCGATCGCAGTCTCTGCGGCCACGCTGACCCGGACATCATCCAGCCCGACCCGGATCGCGTCCCAGTCCGCAAGGGCCGCTTCCACGGCACGCTTGGTCCCGCCAAAAATGTCTATTTCCCAGACAGCATCGAACCCGGTGCTGTAAAGTGTGGTGGCACCGGTGTCCGACATACCGTTTGCCGAAGACTCGGAGCGGGTGATACTGCCGTTTAGATCGACGGTCGGCCCGTAGGCGGCCCTGGTCCGGGCCAGTTGGGCACGGGCCTGGCGGACCCGGGCCACTGCTGTCTTGAGGTCGTGGTTGTTGTTCAACGCCCGCTGGACCATATCGGTCAGCCCCGGATCATTGAATTGATTCCACCATTGGGCCGTATCCACCTCGACATTCCGTGTGCCGGGGATGTCCGGAAGGGCGGGCCGCTGATAGTCCGGTCCCACTGTCATGCAGCCGGTCATGATCACCGGCAATAATAATACCAGCAACACGGAGATATTCTTCGCCGACCAGCGGTTACGCACGACGTACATCTTTTCCCGGAACCTCTGGAACATCACAAAAAGTGCCGGGATCAGTACAATCCCAAACAATGTGGCGCCCACCATCCCGGAAAATACAGTGGTACCGATGACCTGGCGGCTGGCAGAGCCGGCGCCGCTGGCGAACACCATGGGCAGTACGCCGAGGATGAAGGTGAAGGCGGTCATCAATACCGCCCGGAACCGCTGCTTGGCCCCATCGGCGGCCGCATCAATGATGGACAGGCCCTCTTCACGCCGGGCTTTGGAAAATTCAACGATAAGAATCGCGTTTTTGCTGGCCAGGCCCACCAGCAGGATCACACCGAGCTGGGCATAGATACTCAGCGGCAGTTTGACCGCCATCAGGCCGGCCAGGGCGCCAAGCACGGCCACTGCGGTTGAAAGGATTACCGGCAGCGGCGTGGTCCAGCTTTCATATTGCGCCACAAGAAAAAGATAGGCAAAGATAATGGCCATAAGGAAAATCAGGGTGACTGATCCTGTGGCGGTGGCTTCCTGGTAGCTCAATCCCGACCAGTCAAAGGTATATCCGTCCGGCAATGTTGTTGCTGCAAGCTTGGAGACCTTGAGCATCGAATCCCCGCTGCTGACCATGGGTGCTGTAAACGCATTGATGCCGGCAGAAGGGAACTTGTTGTAGCGTTCGACCATTCGCGGTGCCAGGGTGTTTTTTATCTTAACCAGGCTGCCCAGCGGTACCATGGCGCCGGTGCGGCTCTTTATATGGATATTGTCCAGGGCCTCCATGTTTTTCCGGTGGGCCCAGTCAGCCTGGACAATGGCCTTGTTCACCTGTCCGTCAAAGTTGACATCATTCACATAAAATGAACCCAGATAGTTTTGCAGTGCACTGAAAATCGTGCTGACCTCGACCTGCATCAACGCGGCTTTGGTGCGGTCCACATCCAGATAGAGGTGGGGTGTTGCAGCGGAATAGGTACTGAAGGCGAACATAATTTCCGGGGCCATGTTAAGTTGCATCAAAAAGTTGTTCATAACAGACTGGAGCTGCTGGGGATCGTTGTCCCCGGTGGCCTGAAGGCGAATGTCCAGGCCCCCGCTGTTACCCAGCCCCATGATGGCGGGGGGCACAAACAGGTTGAGCTTGGCGCCCGGCTCCGCAGCCAGCCGTCCCTGCAGTTTTTGCTGGATGGCCGTAATGCTCAATCCGGGAGATTCACGCCTGCTCCAATGGTCCAGGCCGAACATGAAGAAGGCCACATTCTCGGCAGAACCGCCCAGCATGCTGAAACCGGTGACCTGAATGGTGTACTCAATTCCCGGTTCATCCTGCAGCGGTGTCAACACATGCTCCAGCAGCGCCTCGGTACGGGCCCGGGTGGCGCCTTCGGGCAACTGTGCCATCCCGAAAATGACGCCCTGGTCTTCATCGGGCAGGAAGGATGACGAACTGGTGTTGAACAGGAAATAGGTAACGCCGAATACACCAACCAGGATCAGGGTGGTCAAGATCAGTTTGCGGGCAATAAAGATGCTGGCGGAGACATAGCTGCCCCGTACGCGGTTTAGTACGGTATTGAACCAGTGCTTGGGCCCCTGTTGTGCGGGTTTAGACACCTGAAGAAAGGTCGCACAGAGCGCAGGACTGAGTGTGAGGGCGTTGAGCGTGGAAAAGAAGACCGCTGCTGAAATCGACACTGCGAACTGCTGGTAAATTTTGCCGGTGATGCCTGCCATAAATCCGATGGGAACAAAAATGGACAGCAGTACCAACGTGGTGGCAATGACCGCTCCGCTGACTTGCTGCATCGCTTTTACGGCTGCACTTTTTTGGTCCAGCCCTTCGCTTTCCATCAGCTCCATGACCCGCTCAACCACCACGATGGCGTCATCCACCACCAGGCCGATGGCCAGTACCAGGCCAAAGAGCGTCAGTGTGTTGATGCTGTAGCCAAAGGCAGCCAGCACCATGAAGGTGGCGCATAGCGAGACCGGTATGGTGATGGATGGAATCAGTGTGGCCCGCCAGTTCTGCAAAAAAACATAACAGACGATAACCACGAGCAGGAAGGTCAGCGCCAGGGTGGATACGATTTCACGGATGCTGGTGCGGACAAATTTCGAGGCGTCATAGGACAGCACGGCTTCAAGGCCTTGGGGATAATTCTTTTCGAGGCGTTTCATTACCGTCTGCAGCTCATCCATGGTGTCAAGGGCGTTGGACCCGGGTGTCCGGCTTAAGCCCAGCGCCACGCAGGGTGCGTTGTTGTATTTAGCGGAAAAGAGATAGTTGTCAGAGCCTTTTTCGATGCGTGCCACATCCTTGAGAAAGACCACGGCACCGTCAATGCCGGTGCGCACCACGATGTTGCCAAAGGAGTCTGTGTCGTTGAGCCGTCCTTGAGCGGTCAGGGTAAAGGCGACCTGTCCGGAGCCGTCGTCCGGGGTGGAGCCGATGGCGCCGATGGAGGCCTGCACATTCTGGTTGCGTATGGCTGCCGTTATTTCATCGACGCCGATGCCGAGCGCGGAGATGCGGTCGGAATCGAGCCAGACGCGCATGCTGTATTTGGGACCGTAAACCTGTGCCCGGCTCACGCCGGGGATACGTTCAAAGGCCGGCTGGATGATTTTATAGGTGTAGTCACTCATTACCTGTTCATCAAGACTGGCGTCGGGGGAGCGGACAATCACGAAGCCGAGCATGTCGGCTGATTCTGTTTCCACCGTCACGCCCTGCTGCACCACTTCGCCGGGCAGCATAGGTTCGGCCTGGGACACACGGTTTTGTACCTTCACCTGGGCCATATCCGGATCAGTGCCCACGGCAAAAGTTACGGTGAGCGAGTAGCTTCCCGAATTGTCGGAGGTCGACGACATGTAAATCATGTCCTGTACGCCGTTCACGGCATCTTCAATGGGCCCGGCCACGATGTCGGCCATGACTTCGGCACTGGCACCGGGATAGCTTGCACGCACCACGATTTGCGGGGGGGTGACCTGGGGATACTGGGTGATGGGCAGGGAGGTGATCGAAAGAATCCCTGCCAGCATCAGGACAATGGAAACCACACCCGCCAGGCGCGGGCGGTCAATGAATATGCGTGAAATCATTTTCCGGCCTCCTGCAACGTTACCTGGGCAGTCATGCCGGGCCGCACTTTTTGCACACCGTCAACCACAATACGGTCGCCGGCCTTCAGTCCGGAATGTACCACAAAGTCTCCTTCAACCGATTCACCGGTCTCAACCCGGGCGGTGCCAACCTGTCCCTCTCCGTTGACTGTCAGCACATAGGAACCCTTTGGATCAAGCAGCAGTGCCCGCTGGGGAATCCGGATGCCCATGGGGCGTTGCCGGGATCCAAGCAGGATGTTGACATATCCGCCGGGGACCAGTTGTCCGTCGGGATTATCGAACAGGTAGCGGACTGCCATGGTGCCGGTTTCGGCATTCATAACGTTGTCGTCGAACTCCTTTTGGCCGATCAGCGGAAGCTGTGTACCGTTGGGCAGACGAATGCGGGCAGCCAGGCCGTCGGAGGCACCCGCCAGCTCCTGGGCACGAAAATCCAGGTACGCGCGGTCGGTCATGGAAAAGACCACACGGATGGGACTGATTTGCACAATGCGGGCAAGTTCGTTGGAGGCGGAAGTGACATAGTTGCCCTTGGTTGACTTGGCCAGGCCGATCCGGCCGCTGATCGGAGCCGTCACTTTGGCATACCCCAAGTCAATTTTGGCCAGGTTCAAATTAGCCTCCGCCTGTTTCAGACCGGCCTCAGCCTGTAACTGGTCGCTTTCCGCAGTGTCGAGATTCGACTGAGAAACGCTGCGTTTATTTGCTTCACGCATACGCTTGAAGTATTTTCTGGCACGGTTCAGTTCGGCTTTTGCTCTGGCCAGTTCAGCCTGGCGAACGTCAACTTTGGCCTGGTATTGTTTCTGGTCAATGGTGAAGAGCAGGTCGCCTTCTTTCACAAAAGATCCTTCCGTGAAATGGACATCATCAATGTACCCTGAAACTTCCGAGCGGACCATAACTTCCTGCACCGGCTCCACCGTTGCAATATGGTCGTCAAGCACATCCAGGGGCTGCTCTTTCAGCTCAACTGCGACCACCGCAGGCGGCGGCATTTGGCCCATTCCCATCATGCCCGGCCCCTGGTCGGTTGAAGGAATAACCAGATTGATAACATAACCCACGCCGATCAAAATGATCGCGATCACCGTGTTTCCTACTGCCTTTCCCATTAGCTTTCTCCTTTATAAGAACGTCTGGGTAAGTTACTCAGATTTTTTAAACTTTGTTGTGGGCTATGCCCGGCAGTTCATATGTCAGGTCAGCCCGTGGCTGTTATATTGAAGTGTGATGTCTCAGTTGGAAAGCGTGCCGAACAACAGGTCAAAACTTTCCAGGACCACTTCCACAAATTTATTCCGATCATACTCGCCGTGCATGGCCAAATGCATTGCACCTATCCAAGATGAAGCGAAACACAGCGCAAGGGTCCGGGCGTCCTTTTCTTTACTTAACGCGCCTTTTTCCTGCAACCGCACAAGTTTTTCTTCAAACTCCTTCATTGGATCAACACGCAGCTCTGATAATTTTTCATGCACTTCCGCCATGAGTTCGGTTGACCATTCAATCTGGAAACCACAGAAAAACTCAAACTTCCAGGCCTCCTCATCACAGACAAATGTATTGGCAAACTCGGCGATTCCCCGGCGCAGGTCTGCTACGCTTTCCGGCATCATATTTTCAAAGCGCTTACACTGTCTTTCTTCCCCGTATGAGATCATAGCAGCCAAAAGTTCCGGTTTTGTTTTGAAGTGCCAATAAACCGCACCCTTTGTTAACCCTATCTCGTTGGCAATATCCACGAACGTGGTTTTTGAATAGCCCTTTTCAGAACAGATCTTCAGCGCGGCATCCAGAATCTGCAGCCGTGTCTTCTGCGCCTCTTTTTTTGTTTTTCTCGCCATGGATTTCCCTCAATTTAGTAGTGCGCATTATACATACCTTCGGGTAGGTATGCAATAGAAATTTTGAAAGTGACACCTATGATGCTGTGGGAAGGTTTATGACATCGCTTTGGATGGATGACTGGGTGGAGCGTGGAGTTGGTTGATTTTGATTGAAAAGGTCAAAAGACGTATCACCCGACTTTATGACCAAGGTGTTGACTCTATCCGCATTGTAATCTGCATTAATCCGGGGATATTTTATACTTTTTTTCGACCCGGCTTCTTTGACCTGAGTCGTCTGTCTAAAATAGTCTCCAGTTGCTTTACAAAAGTCGTTTTGCCCAACGGCCGGCCGGTACGTTCATGCTTTCTGAACAATTCGATTTCAGATTCTTTAATGTCAGAGGATAAAAAATCTTCCCAAGGTGTATTAACAATCTCAAGCAAGGGTTTTGTTTTGACAAGAATGTCATCCTTCTCATCCATATGTGCCCCGGCGCTGCTCCATTTCCAATCCTCAGGACGTTTTACAAGACCGGCACGGACGGGGTTATACTCAATATACCGCGTGCATGCCAGTAAGTAGCGTTCTTCCATGATAAATGATGCGAACCTCCCCTGCCATAAATGGCCGCGCCAGCCTTCCCTGAAATTGATCATTCTCGTATATCGCCGGTGTGCCTCCCCGACGGCCAGATTTAATCCATCCCTGGTTTCAGGAACTGCAATGAGGTGAATGTGATTGGGCATCAGGCAATAGGCCCATATTTCAACCTTATAGTTCAAACACCATTCCGACATCAAAGCCAGATAGGCTTTAAAATCCTGATCGCTGAAAAATGTCTGCTGCCTTCTATTTCCCCTTTGTGTAATGTGATGGGGGAAACCCGGCGCCACTGCCCTTGCCATTCGTGCCATAAAAGGGAGTTAAGCATGTAATCTGATTTTTGTCAATGAATACGTAAGGTGTCCCCGGATTGCATGTCCCCGGATTGTAAGTTCAACAGACTTCTATTTACATCCGGTTGGAATTTGGATATGCCAAGGGAAGGGTATCCATATCACACTTTTCAATCAGGATTAAGGGAACATCTGCTATGGGGAAGAAGTTTACAGACGAAGAGTGGAACGCGTATCTTAAAGAGCATCAAGCGGGATTTGAAGGAAACCCTAAGCATCTTAGGAAAATATTGGAGATGGATAGCTGGAAGTGGAACGAGTGGAGAAAAGAGAATCCTGATGTTGAAATAAATCTGAAGGGGGCAAGTCTGCGTAATGCAAACCTGCAAGAGGCAAAGCTGTTTGGAGCAAACCTGCAAGAAGCTGATTTGTTTTTGGCAGACCTGCAAGAAGCTGATCTGTCTATGGCAAGCTTGCAATTCGCTAATATGTCTCAGGCAAACCTGCAAAAAGCCATACTGAATAGGTCAAATCTTCAGAAAGCAATGTTGAATGAAGCGATGCTGCAAGAAACGGATTTGTATAAGGCAGACTTGCAAGAAGCTAATCTGTCTAAAGCAAAGATGCAAAAAGCAAACCTATTTCAGGCAAAGATGCAAAACGCTGAGTTAAGCGAGGCAAAGCTGCAAGAAGTTGAGTTTTATGAGGCAAACCTGCAAGATGCTAAGCTGTTGTGGGCAGACCTGCAAGGAGCCAAGCTACGGAATACAAACATGCAAGGAGCTATACTCAGTGGGGCAAATATCCAGGGGGTCCGACTGCGATACACGGATTTAACCCGAGCTACGGTTGGGGGGATAAAATACAAAAAGAAAATAAAGATAGGACGATTTACCATATGGGCGAAGAATTCTATCGAATCCTTTAGGGGAACATCTGTTGATTCTTGCAAAGGTGATGCAGTTTTTAAACGATATGCACAGGATCAAGATTTCCTTGAAGGATTCAAAGAACTCCAACCCGCTTGGTTTTATAGGCCTTTATATTGGCTATGGAAGATCTCAAGCGACTGTGGCCAGTCAATGTTGCTGTGGATGTTCTGGTCTATTATGTTTGCATTGATATTTGCAGGAGTTTTCTTTTGGTTGGGAGAATCTCATTTTAAACCCACCGAACTCACCTTCAATCTTCAATCGATGATCTATTACAGTGTTGTGACATTCACCACCCTTGGATTTGGTGACATCATACCAAAGACAAACCTTGCTGCATGGTGGGTCATGGCAGAGGTGATCGTAGGATACATAATGCTGGGTGGGCTGATTTCAATATTTGCCACGAAGCTGGCGAGGAGGAGTTAGGGGTGGAAAGGTCTACAAAGAAAAAGAAGGATAGGGAAATTTTATGGGCCATTTTGTTGGGTACCATGGTTATTATTTCATGGATTTTCTCATGGATATTTATCGACAAATTCATACCAGCCTTAGCTGATCGCGGCACTTTTGGCGATAAATTCGGAGCAATCAATGCTCTTTTTTCAGGTCTTGCATTTGCCGGTGTTATTTATGCGATACTGCTTCAAAGAAAAGAACTATCGTTACAGCGAGAAGAGCTTGTCCTGACCAGGGGTGAACTTGAAGGACAGAAAAAACAACTTGAGGCGCAGAATAAAACTTTTCGGGAGCAGGCTTTACAAAATGCTTTTTTTCAAATGCTGAATTTCCATAATGAAATCGTAAAAAGCCTTGTTTTATTTGATCTTGGTGATGATAGATATGAAGGAAGGGAATGTTTTGAGGTGTTATACAAAAAGTTTGATGGTAACAGTCGATTAAATCAGTCCTTAAAAAAGTACCTTTCAAACCACGAATTCATGAAAAATAGATACATGGAATTTTATTCAAAGTACCAAGGGTATCTGGGTCATTATTTTAGGAATTTATACAATATTATTAAGTTTATACATACTAATGATTTTCATAATAAAAAATATTATACCAATCTAATTAGGGCACAGCTATCGGTGTATGAAATGCTTTTACTCTTTTATAACTGTGAGTATGGTCATGGGAGAGAGAAATTCAAGCCATTTATTGTCGAATATTCTTTGTTAAACAATATTGACTTGAATCTTTTGCTTCATCAACAACATGCAGATCTTTTTGATAAAAAAGCATATGCTTGAAAAAAATCTGACGCAAAAATTTGAAACATTATATCTTTATACGTTTACCATTCAGCCTCCCCCGTTGCCTTTTTTATTAGAGATGGTTGGTAGGGAATCCCGGGACATCTATGATAAGTTTTGTCAAGGGGAAAATGTAGATTTCCCATCACTTTTTAAAGACATTCTCCAAAAGCGTTAAATGGCCCATTGCATGAACTCCGGATCTTTTTAATCTGTTTCATTTAAGTGCCAAAAAGATAAA
>JAKSBO010001129.1 GCA_022361095.1 Desulfobacterales bacterium
AAATACAAAAAAAAAAAACACGTCTAACAACAGTGTCCTAAACTTTAACGCTGTAGTCTCAAATTTTAAGCTACGAAGAACTTTTAATGCAAAAAAACTTAGAGTACCTGATGAGGAGGGATGCCGAATTGGGCAAAGAAGGCTTTGGAAAAATAGCTCAGGTTATTAAATCCCACAGCAAAGGCGGCTTCGCTGACATTATACCCCCCCTGCCACAATAACTGCCTGGCAGTCTGTAACCGATGGCTGCGGAGATGATCCATGGGAGAGTGGCCGAAAACCATTTTAAAACAGCGATAAAACTTACTTCTGCTCATCCCTATCTTTCCGGCAATCTCGTTGATGTCCGGCGGATTGACAGGATCACGAACAAGCAGCTCGGCAGCATAATATATCCGCTCAGTGTTCGCAGACGTTCTTGACGTTTGATTACAAATGGTAAGGGAATTGATCTGATCAAGTTTAAGTGCCAGTAACTCCATTGCTTTCCCCTCCAGAAAAATCTGTCCTGTCATACCGCCATAGGGGCAATGGAAAATTTGATGGAGAACGCTTTTCATGGCAGGTGTTGTCGTGCCCCCGATACGAACCGCTGATTTTGACTCCAGGCTTTTGAGCGCCGGATAAAAATAATCTTCGTCTCCTGCTGAAAGCCTTGCAAGGGATTCACCCCCCAGCATCAGGCTGACCATTTTCACTCTTTTATCTTTTAGCTGGTCGATATATTCTGAAGATTCCGGGAAAGAAAAGAAAAAACTGCTATCATCTGCAGAAACTCTACAAGATTTGTCCAGGTTGCTTTTCAGAATATCGACCCCGCCATCAAGCCAGAAGGTAAACCCTATAATCCGTCTATCGCAGCACCCTTCATTTGAAGTGCGCCTTTTAAATTGGTAATCCACCGTTGACAGGCGAAGACCTGATGAAAAGGTTATTTCATTTCCCTCCCCCTGTCCTTCCGAAGTCGGTATGACAATTTTTGATAAATCGGGGATGCTTGTCCGTTGAGGTGATTCAAATTGGATTGTTTTCATGGTTTGTTAATTGCGGCAACTGATCAATTCCCTAATTAAATGCTTTGTAAAATGGCTGGGACATAAATGGTAATGGAGTGCTGGAGGGTGTATTCCGTTATGTTCAGTTGTATCCTCGATTTGAGACGAACGTTTTGTTGTTTCCCTTTCCCATAGACAGGGGAAAAGATAACAGTTCGGTAATATTTGCCAAAGCCTGAGGTGCTTAACATATCTTTTCCATTTCAACTGATCCTTAGAACCAAGTTCGAACAAACCGGTTACACGTCCAAACCAACCATTCCATTACATATTCTGCCGAAATAAACAATTCTCAATTTATTTCATTATGTTTTACAGTTAGATCCATATAGGATCGAATATTGTTTTCAATATCTAACTTATATTTACAAATTGTCAACTATTTTCCAATAAATTAATTCTTAAGAACATAAAACTTTAAGGGGGTATAT
>JAKSBO010000524.1 GCA_022361095.1 Desulfobacterales bacterium
AAAATTAAAATTGGGATAGATGAGGAGACCTTTATCAGTTTTGTGCTCTCTGACACCTTCCCTGATGAATTCACGGATGGAGAAATCGTCGGTTTTGTTGATTTGGCGGGATATGGTGACATCTTACCTGACGGACAATACGGTGTTAAAATTTATTTTGATGAAAAAAATCGCAATAAGCCAAGTGAATTCATCAATGTAATAACCAGGGAGCAATATTTTTTTGAGGCGGAGACTAAAGCAATAGAGGACCTTATTGGCATAAGTACCAGTGAATTCAAAATCATAAAAGGCAGCACCTGTGTACAAGTGTGCTTAATACTCCCTAGTGGAACCTGTCTTATTCAAACGGTCTGCATTTAATTAATCATTGTAAGCAGTCAACCCGTCACCGGAGATAGAACATTTTATATCCGGTGGCGGATTCTTTAAATAACTCTGTGTGCCAGGAAAATTAACCGGTTCCCTTATGAATCATGGTCTGGGGACATAGCGGCAGTCCACGGCAGCAGAAATTATTGCGTATGCGGTGGGGTCTGTAGGAATGCAAGTTCCCCATCTTCCCTCCTCTGAAAAGACGGCACCCCACGGGAAATCTTATCCAGGGAGATGTAACAGGAAAATTTATGATCAACGTGTAATCGGCCAAATATTGGTGTTTAAAAAACTGTATACTTCAGGAGGAAAATGAACATGAAAAAATTTTTAGGTTTTATCGCAGAACTTTTCTAATCGTTGGACTAACCCAATCCGGGTATGCTGCTGGCCCGACCTGTGATTATGATGGAAATTTATTTTCGAAGATTTCATCTGAATATACGGATGATAACGGCTGTACCTGGATTTCTGTTCTCATAATAACCCCTCATGGTACCGCTATTATTCGCGAGGTCTGCCTGAATTGTCCCGCTTGTTATAATTAACCATTGTAAAGGGCCAACAGCTCAAGCTTAAGTGATTTGAATGATTTTATCCGTTTTAATAGGCTTTTTAAATTCGACAGTGTTCTCCCAGAAGGCCTTATATTCCCGTATTATGAGCCCAATAGCCACTACAGTTGTAATAAGTGCCAATCCTTAATTCAAAAAACCTTATCATTTAACCATTCTTCCTCAGCATTCCAAAATTTTCGTCCCATATATTTTTTATGTAAGAACTTGTTAACCCATAGCATATATTTATTGTATGGGAAATATCACCGCTCTTTGTGAGCGCTAAGGACCAGGGCTGAATAAGCCAACCCAAAAAGGAAGAAACGGGGCATGAGATTATTAAAAAAAGTGGGTAATAAATTTACAAAAATTAATCTACCGGATGAATTAATCCGAGGATTGCAAAAGGTGAAAGCATTAGAAAGTCCTAAAAGTAAAAAGCACCTTAATTACAATAACCCCAATAATTTTGAAAACGTCCCCCTATACATACTTAGGGAAGTTATAGAAAAACCCCTGTTTATCAGCGCATATGAAAAATTGGGGGGATCAGAACCCACAACAAGAAACCCTGTCTCCCGTGAAATATTAGACGCGGATCAATGTATTATAAGAATGTTGGTTGGTTGTTTATCTGCAACACGCAATGGCGAACATTTTTATGAAATTGCAAAATTTTGTGCCGGAAATAAAATTATCAATACCGCTTTCCGGGGCGTGTGTTCAAAATATCCAAATCACCCCGATGATTACCCGGATATCCTAAGGCGCATGGTTTGGACTGCGCTTGATAAAGCATATGACCAAATGCCCCAAAGCAAGCCTTTGGATAAAGCATTTATTCTTGCACGGACTCTGAATAGAAATAACTTCACCAGTTACATAATTGGCAAATCAAATACGGAATTCGTTTATGACTTCACAACAAAACTGTTCAAAGATGTCCACGGCCCCCACGAGGTATATACAATCCTCAGCATGTCCAGATTGCTAAGCGATGTCGAATATTCCCAGGAAATGGAAGATTTCTTTGGCACAGAAGCATCCGAAGTAAAACAGGTGGTACGCCAATGCTGTAAATCCATAAACCTCTCTTCCAAACACAATGCATAAAAAAAGCCCTGACCAAGTCTTACTTGATCAGGGCTTTTAAAAAAAAGAACCGGCGGCGTTCTACTCTCCCACACAGTCTCCCATGCAGTACCATCGACGCTAAAGAGCTTAACT
>JAKSBO010000134.1 GCA_022361095.1 Desulfobacterales bacterium
ATTGGGCCCAGGACCATACTTTCAGGTTTCCCTTAAGGCCGTGAACGCCCGTGACCTTGCCGATGGTCAGCCAGGTGTTCGAATGCGCCATGGGGTTACTCGATGATTTCCAGTACCGTGCGTTTTTTGTTTTTTTTTGCCGCGGCACTCAGAATTGTTCTCATGGCCCTGGCTGATCTGCCCTGCTTGCCGATAACCTTGCCCAGGTCTTCCTTTGCCACTTTGAGTTCAAGCACGGAAGTCTGATCACCCGTCACTTCAGATACGTGAACCTCATCGGGATTGTCTACCAATGCCTTTGCTAAGTACTCAATCAGCTCTTTCATAAAAACATCTCCTAATCAATGACATAAAGGCCCGGTTGTTTTCAAGGCTGTCCAGCGGTTTTGTCTCTTTAAGGTCGCCTTAGGCAGAAACGCTTTGCGCGCTCTGTTTTTTAAGGATGCTTTTTACCGTTGTGCTGGGTTTGGCACCCTGTTCCAGCCAGTATTGCACCCGCTCCTGCTTCAAGGTGACTACTGCAGGATCCTGCATGGGATCATAGGTGCCGACGGCTTCAAGGAATTTTCCGTCCCTGGGTGCCTCAATATCAGCTGCAACAATTCTGTAAAAGGGTTTCTTTTTGGTGCCTTTACGGGTAAGTCTGAGTTTTACTGCCATAGTGTTTGTCGTCTCCTTAGAATGGCAGCATGCCACGAAGGTTTTTCATGCCGCCTTTATTAAATTTTTTCATCATTTTCATGGACTGGGTGTAACTTTTAAGCAATTTGTTCACATCCTGAACCGAGGTGCCCGAACCAAGCGCAATCCGTCTTTTGCGGGACGCTTTGATGATTGCATGTTTGGCGCGTTCATCAGGGGTCATGGAGTTGATAATTGCCTCTATTTTTACAAACTCTTTATCATCGATGTTCAGATCTTTGAGCATCTTTTTATTTACCCCGGGCAGCATGCCCAAAAGATCCTTTATGGACCCCATCTTGCGAACCTGGTGCATCTGGTTTTTAAAATCTTCCAGGGTAAACTGATTTTTTCTAAACTTCTTTTCAAGGGCCTGGGCCTCTTTCTGGTCAACCGCCTCCACCGCCTTTTCAATAAAGGAGAGGGTGTCTCCCATACCAAGAATTCTGGAGGCCATTCGGTCCGGATGAAAAGGCTCAAGGGCTGTTGTTTTTTCACCCACACCGATGAACTTCAACGGCTTCCCGGTTACCGCCTTGATAGAGAGGGCTGCACCGCCTCTGGCATCGCCGTCCATCTTGGTCAGCACAAAGCCGGAAATGTCCAGCCGTTTATCAAATTCACCGGCAATGTTTACCGCATCCTGGCCGGTCATGGCATCGGCCACCAAAAGCGTCTCTGCCGGATTAATCCCCTTTTTTATCTCTTCGAGCTCGGCCATGAGCGCATCATCCAGGTGTAACCGCCCTGCAGTGTCAATGAGCAGGGTGTCGCAGCCAAGATCCCTTGCGGCTACTTTTGCATCCAGGCAGATCTGAAGCGGCTTCATATCGGTTGTGGATGCAAATACCGGCACATCCATCTGTTTTCCCAGCTTGGTCAACTGATCAATGGCGGCCGGGCGGTATACATCCACAGGCACAAGATATGGCTTTTTGCCTGTTTTACGCAGAAAGCGCGCCAGCTTGCCTGCTGTGGTTGTCTTGCCCGAGCCCTGCAATCCCACCAGCATGATGGCTGTTGATCCGGTGGCGGCAAAGTTCAGTTCCTGGTGGGTAGAGCCCATCATTTTTGTAAATTCTTCATTTACAATCTTGATGACCTGCTGACCCGGGGTAAGACTTTGCATGACCTCCTGGCCAAGAGCTCGGGCCTTTATATCTGAAATGACATTTTTTGCAACCTTATAATTGACATCGGCTTCGAGAAGTGCCAATCTGACCTGTTTTAATCCGTCTTCAATGTTGTTCTCGGTAAGGGTCCCGTGTCCTTTGAGTTTTTTAAAAACAGAATCCAGCCGATCGCTTAAATTGTCAAACATGTGCAAGGTAACCTTTTTGTCAGTGTCAAATCAAATCATTGAATTTAAAAAATAATCCGTGTAATGTCAAGAAAATAAAAAAAATATGCAGGTGTGACCCATGAAGGATATATTGGATTTTACCCGGCAGGAACTGG
>JAKSBO010001017.1 GCA_022361095.1 Desulfobacterales bacterium
TCGGGCAATTTTCAACCCTGTACGGTGCAATCGAAGATATGTTGGTTGGTGTAGAGGCAGTATTTCCCAATGGTGAAATTACCAGGATAAAAAATGTGCCTAGAAGAGCGGCTGGTCCTGATATTAGGCACGTAATTACAGGGAATGAAGGGGCTCTCTGCTATATAACAGAGGTGACTGTCAAAACCTTTAAGTATATGCCGGAAAACAATACTTTTCTAGGTTATACATTAGAAAATATGAAAACCGGCTTTGAGATACTTCGTGAAGTAATGGTTAATGGATATAGGCCGTCGGTTGCCCGTTTGTATGATGAAGCCGATGGAGCATATCATTTTTCCCACTTTGCCGAGGATAGATGTGTATTGATATTTATGGCCGAGGGGCCCGAGGGAATTGCCAAGGCTACTGCAAAGGGAATTGGAGAAATTGTTTCTAAATATGATGAATGTATAAAGGTGGATACTAAGTTAATCGAAACTTGGTTTTCAGACCTCAATTGGGGACCTGAGAAGGTTGCCGAAGAAAGGGTTGAGATAGCTGAAACTCAAAACATTGGATTTACAACAGAAGTTTCTGCTGATTGGGCTTGTATATATGAAATCTATGAAAGCGGAAGACAAAGGGTTATTGAGGAAATTCCTGATATAACATTGATGGGGGGACATTCATCCCATAGCTATATAAATGGAACTAATATGTATTTCGTATACTACTATAATATCGTGGATTGTAAACCGGAGGAGGAAATAACTAAATACCATAATCCGATCAATAAGATTATATGTGAAGAAACTCTAAAATATGGTGGTTCAATAGTTCATCATCATGGGGTAGGAAAGCACAGAACACATTGGATAAAAGAAGAATATGGCTCCTCATACTATATTCTTGAGACATTAAAGAAATCCTTTGATCCAAACGGAATTATGAATATGGGAACTATACTTCCCATTCAAAAATAAATGAATATACTAGTTTGTTTTAAAGTAGTTCCTGACTTGGATATGCTGTCGGATGACGACTGGACAGCCGATTCAAATCTGAGGGTTGATGTAAGCTTTGTAAAAAAAATCTTGAACTGCTTTGACGAAAGTGCTTTAGAAATGACATTGAAGCTTTCTGATTATTCGGAAGGCTTTAATGTGCCTTTAAATCTTACTGCATTGACGATAGGCGATAAGAAATTGGATGCTTATTTAAAGACCTTGAATGCACTAAGGTTTGATAAAACCGTTAGGATTGAAAATTATGAGGATATTAGATTCTTACCTGAATCAGTTGCAGCTGTAATTTCTAAATATGCAAAGGAGATAAATCCACAGGATGTAATCATATTGGGGAGGCAAAGCGGTGAAGGAGACAATGCAAAGACCCCTTTGTTGGTGGCAGAGATGCTGGGATGGCCGTGTATCACACAGGTAATTAATATTGAGCCCTACAGCGAAGATTGCTTAAGGGTGACGAATATGGTTGATGGCGGGAAACTAACACAGATTGTGAAAACCCCCTGTGTATTATCCATCGGTAATGCACCGAATTCCTATATAAGGGTTCCAACATTAAGGGATAGAATGAAGTATGGGAAAAGGCCAATAGATGTTTTAGATATAGGTGATTTGAATATAAAAGCATTATTATTAAGTAAA
>JAKSBO010001073.1 GCA_022361095.1 Desulfobacterales bacterium
AGGTGAAAAAGAGCATTGAAACCCTTAAAGAGGCCATGGCCTTTGACGGCGTCTCCGTTGTTATATCCCAGGAGCCCTGTATCCTCTGGGCAAAAGGTATTAAACTCAAAAAAACCAGGGCCTTTGAAGTGACCGATAAATGTACGGACCACAAAGAGTGTATCAACGGGATCGCCTGTCCCTCCTTTTACATTGAGGCGGGGAGGGTGAAAATTGATGCGGATACCTGTGTGGGGTGTGCCTTGTGCGCCCAGATCTGTCCTGATAACGCCATCCGCCCATTGAAATAGACAAGGAGACAAGTTCGATATGAAAACATTAAGAATGGTCATTGTAGCAGTTGGCGGACAGGGCAATCTTCTGGCATCCAAGGTCCTGGGCGAAGCCGCCCTTATTGAAGGGGTGGAAGTAAGAATGAGCGAGATTCACGGCATGGCCCAGCGCGGCGGTGTGGTGGAGTCCTCCATTATTTTCGGGGATGCTTCTTCCTCGATTATTTCCGACGGCGAAGCCGACATCCTGCTGGGATTTGAACCGGCTGAGACCCTGCGTGCCATTGGCCGGTGTTCAGCCGACACAAAGGTGATTACCAATACGGCGACCCTGCCGCCCTTTACCGTGGGCATCGGCAAAGGGCCCTATCCGGAGGTGGATGAAATAAAACGGGTCCTCAAGGAGAAGACCGGATGGCTTGTGGCCATAGACGCCATGGCCCTGGCCAAGAAAGCCGGTTCTCCCATGAGTGTGAATATTGTGCTGTTGGGTGCCTTGATCCAGACCGGTGCCCTGGGGTTTTCAAAGGAAAACGTGAAAGAGGCGATCAAGCGCAGGATTAAACCAAAGCTTGTGGAGATGAATCTTAACGCCTTTGATTTGGGATTCGAGGCTGCCGCCAATGGTGCCGTATAATTGAATACCGTTATTTAAAATTTTATATAAAGAGACTTGGGCACAAAGATTTAATCTTTGTGCCTTTGTGTGAGAATCAATTTAGAATTTCCGGATACAGGAGGAAATGATGAATACCCAACAGATAACACCCGGCATGATTCATGTTATCAATGGTCCCAATTTGAACATGCTGGGGAAAAGGGAGCCCGAGATTTACGGGGCGTTAACCCTTGATCAGATCAATGGGGAACTTAAAAAACGCGCAGAGGCATTGGGGCTTTCCCTGGATTTTTTCCAGTCCAACCACGAAGGCGAGATTTTGGATTACATCCATGCCGCGTTTGAACAGGGCCCTGCCGGTGTGATCATCAATCCGGGTGCCCTGACCCATACTTCCGTGGCCCTGCGCGATGCCATGTCCATGCTGTCATGCCCCATTGTGGAGGTGCATTTGTCCAACATCCACAAACGTGAAACCTTTCGCCACACCTCCATGATTGCCGATATTGCCACCGGCCAGCTCACCGGATTCGGCCATTATGGTTACCGCATGGCCCTTGATTATCTTCACGCTTTGGCCGGTTGAGTATGGCCGGGTTCATTGACGTCCATACCCATCTTCATGATCAGCGGATAATTAAAAACACCCCGGATATTGTACTGCGGGCCCGGGACGCAGGAGTTGAAACCATCGCCACCTGCGCCACCATGGAAGAGAATTTTGAACTGACAGCCCAATTGTCTGAAAAGTTTGCCTGTGTATTGC
>JAKSBO010000174.1 GCA_022361095.1 Desulfobacterales bacterium
CCAAGCTCTGCACCCATGTTTGTAATAGTAGCCCTTTCTGGAATGCTTAGGTTTTTTATACCTGTACCAGTGTATTCTATAACCTTTCCAACACCGCCCTTGACGGTTAATCTTCTAAGCACCTCTAGGATAATATCCTTTGAAGCAACTCCAGGATTAAGTTTTCCAGTTAAATGTACATTGACAACCCTAGGCACTTTTAGATAAAATGGTTCGCCTGCCATGGCCATGGCTACACTCATTCCTCCGGCTCCTATGGCTATCATTCCTAGAGCACCTGAGGTGGGTGTATGGCTATCGGAGCCTAAAAGCGTTTTCCCAGGACGGGCAAATCTTTGATAATGAACTGAGTGACAAATACCATTACCTGGTCTGGAATAGTGTATGCCAAATTTTTTTGCAGATGTTTGTAGGAAAAGATGATCATCTGCATTCTCAAATCCAGTCTGAAGTGTATTATGATCTACATAACTTACTGAAACTTGGGTTTTGACTCTTGGTATCTCAAGGGCTTCGAAGGCAAGGTATGCCATAGTTCCTGTGGCATCCTGCGTCAAAGTCTGATCTATCTTTATACCAATCTCTTCTCCAACAATCATTTCGCCCTCTATTAAATGATCCCTTAGAATCTTCTTAGTTAGATTTTCTCCCATTTGCTCATCTCCTCGTTTATTAAAGTCTTAGAAAAACAAAAAACATATATAATATTTGTATACGGTATCCAGTCCTTTAAAAAAAGAGGGGGGATAGTCCTGTATCTATTATTTAAGTACAGGACTCTATTTGGGTACTGTATCCAGTGTAGGGTAAAAAATTTTTATATAATGATCTTATATTTTACATATTTGTAACTTGCTAAAATTATATATCGAGAGTTTCAAGTAAATCTTAATTTATTTACTTTTTGTTTTCATCTAGCTTATGAAGAAACGCCTCTTTAGAAGCCTCATTATGCTTACTTACAGCCTGCTGTGCCTTTATAACATCTTTTTCTTCAATAGCCTTGAGAATTTCTCCATGCTCAATTAACGCATTTTCTATTCGTGAAAAATCATCTTTCATGGTTACATTTTTAAATCCAGATGTATATTTTTGAAGAGTGCTTATCATACTTATTAATCTTGGCATTTTACTTGAATAAAGAATAATTTCATTGAACACTTTACAGGCTTCGAATACACCGGCGACATCTTTCCCTATCCTTGCTTCTTCCATTCTTTTAACAGATTCTTTTA
>JAKSBO010000594.1 GCA_022361095.1 Desulfobacterales bacterium
CAGACATAAAAAAGGCCGATCTCACTAGCGCGGATCGGCCTTTTCTTTATTCAAGTCAGCTTAACTTAAAGTTCAATCTGTTGATTTGGTTTTAAGCAGCGTCTTTTCCCAGAGTTATGCCAAGTTCAAGCGCTTTCTTGTTCATGTCAAAGAAAGCGGGAGGCATGGCATCCTCGATAACACTTATCGCTGATTCGGGTTTACAGATACCTGTCATGCCGATCAGACCACCAAGTACACAGACACTGTAAACAATCGGTTTTCCGATTTCTTTAACGACTGTGTCGTACATGGGTAACTCTATGACCTTGGCATTAATATTGCCGGCTTTAACATATCTTGGGTCAACGATCATGAGGGCGCCCGGTTTAATCAAGTGGGAATATTTATCATAGCCTTCCTGCATCAGAGCCACAAGAACGTCAGCCTCTTCAACCTTGGGGTAATAAAGATTGCCTTCTGAAATTAAAATGTCGGCACGGGTAGCGCCGCCACGGGCAGCAGCTCCGTAGCTCTGGGACTGAATTGCATTCTTGCCCTCAAAGATTGTCGCTGCTCTGGCAAGGATAATGGCCGTAGTGATAACCCCTTGCCCGCCAGAAGCTGTAAAAACAATTCCTGTTGTATCCATTATGCCTATCCTTTCTTCATTACCTTGTCAATGACGAGTTCTTGGTAAGCTTCACAGTATTCGTATTGCTCTGTTTCCTCGCGGAAAATACCTCTTTGAATCAGATCGGGATTTTCTTCCAGTTTTTTGGATCCCATCTTTACGGTATTGTCCTTGAGCCATTCAACCATCTGGGCAGCATCCCCTGCTTTGTTTTTCCTTCCGAACTGGATGGGGCATGTGGTGGCAATTTCAACCACTGAAAAACCTTTGTGCTCAATGGCTTTTTTGAGGTAACCTATCGACTCTTTGGCATGGAAGACAGTGGATCTTGCCACAAAGGTGGCGCCTGCAGCTTTGGCCAGTTCCACGACATCAAAAGCGAGATCAGGAACGCCATACGGCGCTGTAGTTGCTTTCACGCCACGGCCGGACAGCGGTGAATACTGTCCGCCGGTCATGCC
>JAKSBO010000624.1 GCA_022361095.1 Desulfobacterales bacterium
AGATGTGCGATATTTGGAATCATCCAACAGATGCGAATAAAGAGATCACTGCCCGTGATTTGGAAAAAATGCCCCAGGTGAATGTCACCAATATCACAGGGGGCGAACCCCTGATCCGGGAGGATCTGGATGACTTGGTGGAAGTGATATTAAAAAAATCCAAGCGGGTCTGCATATCCACGTCAGGGTTTTATACGGAAAGGATTTTCAAACTTGCCGAAAAATTCCCGGAACTGGGGTTCAGGGTTTCTATAGAAGGGCTGTCGCTGAAAAATGATGAATTGCGGGGACGTGACGGTGGTTTTGACAAGGGATTGAGAACCCTTTTGGGATTACGGCAAATGGGGCGCAAAGATGTAGGATTCGGTATTACCGTGTCCAATAATAATTCAAAGGATATGCTCTGGCTGTATGAACTGGGGCGGCAGCTTGGGATGGAATTTGCCACGGCAGCCTTTCATAATTCTTTCTATTTTCATAAAGATGATAATGTGATCACCAATAAAGAAGAGGTGATCGGCAATTTTAAAATTTTGATTGAACGGCTGCTCAAGGAAAAAAAGCCTAAAAGCTGGTTCAGGGCGTTTTTCAATCTGGGTCTGATTAATTATATTCAGGGTAATCCAAGGCTTTTGCCTTGCGAGGCCGGGTCTGAGAACTTTTTTATTGATCCTTATGGGGAAGTGCTGCCCTGTAACGGCATGGAACCCAAATGCTGGTTTGAAACATTTGGCAACATTCGGGATGTTGAAAACTTTGATACGCTCTGGACAGGCGGACGGGCAGACAACATCCGGCAGCATGTGGCAAAGTGCCCGAAAAATTGCTGGATGATCGGTTCGGCTTCTCCGGTAATGAAAAAATATATTAAGCATCCGTTAAAATGGGTGCTTGCCAACAAGCTGAAAAGTATGGCGGGCAAGTCCCTCGATCTTGACACCATGCCATTTTGCGATGTGGGGCAGGATCCGAACCAAGGTAATTTAAAGGGGTTGGAATAAATCTAAAATGTTTAAAAGCAATGTATTAAATCATCCTCTCTTCCAGGGCACCTTGCTGCTCTGTCTTTTTATCGGGGCATATTTTGTTCCATTGAGCGCCTTGTACCACACATGGATGACCAATGATGATTATTCTTACGGACTTTTGATCCCTTTCATCTCGGGTTATCTTTTCTGGGAACAGAAAAATGAACTTCAACGGATCTCTATTCAAAGTTTCTGGCCGATTTTTCCAGTGCTGGTTTTCTTTGTCGCTGTTTCGCTATACGGGGTTCTGGGCTCCAGCGGACATGTTGCTCGGCCTGCTATTCCCGTGTTGATTGTTTTGTTTTCGTTGTTTTGTTTTGGAAAAGCCTTTTTTAAAAAGGTATGGCTGCCCTTGTGCTTTACTGTCTTTATGGTGCCACTTCCGACCGTATTGGACAGGACAGTCGGGGTTTATTTAAAATCGGTTTCTTCGGAGATGGGCGGTGCGTTTCTGCGAATTATGGGGTATTCGGTCTATGTCACCGGGAATGTGATTGATTTAGGCGTTACTAAACTCCAGGTCGTTGATGCCTGCTCCGGGCTGCGGTTTGTTTTTCCATTAATTGCACTGGGTATTGTTTATGGTTATTTTTTTGAAAAAGTTACCTGGAAGCGAGTGGTATGTGTTGTCGTAACCATTCCCATTGCGGTTTTTACCAATGTGCTGCGAATCGGTATTGCAGGTATATTGACCTACCAGTGGGGATCTGAAATGGCAGAAGGATTTTTTCATGATTTCCAGGGATGGGCCATTTTTATGGTGGCTTTAGTTTTATTGTTTGTATTTGGAAAAGTATTAAACTTGATTTGGCCAAACCGTGAAAAGAAAGAGATGGTTGCAGAGCCTGAAGAAATAATTTCGCCAAAACATAAAGGAAATATCGCCGCATTCTGCACCTCCATTGTGTTGCTGGTTGCTGTGGCGGTATTAACCCTTAATGCCAGTGCACTGCCGCCGATAAAAATAAAGGGTGGGATTGCAAACTTTCCAACACGGTTTGATTCTTGGCAAGGGACTCCTGAAGCAGTTGATGCTGAGATTATTGATGCTTCCGGGGCAGAAGAGGCATTTAATTGTTTTTATTCCAATGAGGCGGGTGAAGGGGTCTCCCTGTATATGGGATACCGGAGTACGGCTTTTTTGGAAAATGAGAATTTTTTTCACAGCCCCACGGTATGCCTGCCGTCTTCCGGTTGGAAGGTGTTGGAAAAATCAAAATACGTTATTCGGGGTGTGCCCGGTTTCAATACACTGCCTGTCACCGAGATGGTTATTGAGTCTATGGGGCGCAAACAGTTGGTCTATTTTTGGTTTCAAACTAAAGATAAGGCAACCCACGATAAAAATATCAATCGGTTCCACCTGGCGCTTCATGCCCTGAAAAAAGATAATACCCATGATCTTTTTATAAGACCCATTACTTTGGTCAAAGACGGCGAGTCTCTTGAAAAGGCCAGACAGCGCCTTGACGGTTTCACAAGGCAGATGATGGGGACATTGCTTGCATTTTTGGATGAAAATCAAATTGCTGGTTCGTAAGTCGAAAGTACCTTCGGAATCAATCTCATTCGCAGGTTGTTCTTTTAAAACCGCAGAGGGTACAGAGGTTTGGCTTAATCCAAACTACATAAAATGCTGCTGACCTGGATGATATGTATTTATTCACGACATTTATTCTTTCATTGTTTCTGACCATTGGCCTGGTGCCGGTATTTAAACGGATGGCCTTTCGCATGCATCTGGTGGATGAGCCTGATGCCAGGAAGGTCCATGTATTGCCCATGCCCAGAAGCGGCGGGCTCTCCATGGCCATCGGGGCTTTTTTGCCGGTAATGATCTGGGTGCCCATGGATAATATGATCCGGGCCGTTCATTTTGGCTGCGCTATCATTGTGGTGTTCGGACTTCTGGATGATGTGAAAAATCTAAAATATTGGCAAAAATTGTGTGCCCAGGTGGCAGGTGCCCTTGTGGTGATGTTTCTCGGCGGGGTGCAGATTCGGTGCCTGGGGGGACTATTGCCCCTGGTGGTTTCTCTGCCTTTAACCCTGCTCTTTATTGTGGGGGTGACCAATGCCGTTAACCTGGCCGATGGCCTGGACGGGCTGGCCGGGGGGGTGGCCCTTCTCAGTTTTGTCTCCATTGGTTTTTTTGCCTATCAATGTTCAAATACCTATCTTGCCTTGATGAGTATTGCCGTGTCCGGTGCGATTTTGGGTTTTCTGCGCTACAATACCCACCCGGCCGTGGTGTTTATGGGGGATGCAGGAAGCCAGATGCTGGGGTTTTTGTGTGTGGTCTTTACTTTGATGCTGACCCAGGCCAATACCCCTTACAGTGAGATTACCCCGTTATTTTTGATCGGCTTTCCCATTATTGATACCCTCACCGTCATGGGCGAGCGGATGGCCAAGGGCGGGTCTCCCTTTAAGCCTGACAAAAATCATTTTCATCATCGCCTGATGAAACTGGGCTTATTTCATTCCGAGTCCGTGGTCCTGATTTATCTGCTCCAGTCCATATTCCTGTGTTGCGCTTTTATGCTCCGGTTTTATTCCAACCTGATAAACCTTTTGGTGTTTATCGGGTTGGCCTGCGGGATTGTTTTTTTGTTTTACCTGGCCCGCAATACCGGGTTCAAATTCAGGAACGGCAACGAAAGCATTTTGGGGGCCCGCAGTTTACTGGTACGGCTGGGCGGAGAGCACTTGTCTATACGTATATTTTTTGCTTTACTCAAGTGGGTGTTCTGTCTGGTGTTCATGGTCCAGTGTTTGATTCCCCGGGAGATTCCAACATATATAGGCATTTTTTCTGCCGGGGCTATCATAGCCATTTTTTATTCCCGGTTCCGGTTTCCGGCACATAAAAAAATGGTGCTCAGGACTTCTTTGTACTGCATTACGCCCTTTTTAATGTATGAATCCATCATTTATCCTGCCCTTTGGGTGACCCATCAGATCATGCTGGTCCATTACGGGGCTCTGGTGGTGCTGGTTATCTCTGTGATCGGAACATTGAACCTGACCCGGCGGCAAAAGGGATTTAAGTTTAATCCCCAGGATATTCTGATTTTTTTGGTCATCATTGTTTTTCCCGCCCTGCCAAGTTCTCATTTGAATATCCCGGAATTAAGAACTGTCGTTGCAGGGGTGCTGATCCTGTTCTTCAGTGGTGATGTCCTGCTTGGCGAATTCAGAAGCGATAATTCTTTTTTAGACAATATTTTGATTGCCTGTATGTCCATTGTTATGGTAAGAGGCTTTTTTTAACGGCGTCGTAAAAAATCTACCGTCTGCTGCCTTACGTCGCCTGCCCGAAAGGCGCTTGGCTTGCTGCTTATAACCTTGGTCCCTTGCTATACTCCAGGCCTTGTTGGCAAAAATGTATACTTAACCCTTCGGTCGGACTTTTCACCGGTTCATCTTTTTTTATGGAGTTAAAAATGAAATCACTCAACACTTTTCCGGTCAGGGCAATTGTCCTTATCTTAATGGTTCTCGTTGCAGCCTGCGGCTCTCCGGATGAAAAGAAAATGGCTTTTTTTGAAAAAGGAAAAAAGCTGCTAGCGTCAGGGGATGTCGTATCAGCCCGGTTGGAGTTTAAAAATGCCATCCAGATTGATCCGGATTTTGCACAGGCCTACCATTTCCTTGGAAAGGCTGAGCTGCGCAGCAAAAAACCCAAGGCTGCATTTGGTGCCTTGGCAAAGGCTGTGAAGCTGGACCCGGAAAATACCGGGGCACGCCTGGATCTGGGCCGGTTGCTTTTGGCAGCCAATGCCTTGGACCGTGCTGAAGAACAGATTGATGCAGTCTTAAAAAACGCGCCGGATCATGTGGGCGCAATCTTGTTGAAGGCCGGCATCTACCTGAAGAAAAAGGATTCTAAGGCAGCCTTTGCCCTGCTCGGGACTTTAGAAAACAAACCTGATCTGCCCCCGGGGTTTTACCTGCTTAAGGCCAGTTGTCTGGAGATGGAAAAAAAAGATCTTGAGGTGGACAGCGTTCTGGCCCAGGGCCTTGCAGCCCACCCAAAAGCCATGGTCCTGATTTTGGCTCGTATTCGGTATCTTGGAAAACAGGGAGATACCAAGGCCGTGGAAGCAGAGCTTAAAAAAGCTTTGGACATAGTCCCGGGCAATCTGAATTTAACCATGAACCTGGCCTGGGTTTATTTGCAAACCGGTCAGCAGGAAAAGGCCGATACGCTTCTCGACCGGGTTATGGCACATGATCCCGAGGACGAAAAGCGATTGCTGGCTGTTGCGGCCCTGTGGCTTAAAGCCAACCAATTGGACAAAAGTGTTGCCCTGATTAAGCAGGGTATGAAAGCGCATCCTGAAACGTATCAGTATACGGCTTTGCTTAGCGAGATTTACCTGAAAAAGCGGCAGCTTGAACAGGCCTACCAGGTCTTGAAAGATTATGTTGCCTTGGCTGACAAGGCACCGGAACCGGATAGGGTCAAGGCCCGGATCAATCTGGCCAAACTTGAGATGATCCAGGGCAAGGCAGATCAAGCCGAGTCCAGGGTGGATCAGGTCCTGGAAATTGATCCCAGGAATATTGATGCCCAGTACCTTAAGGGGCGCCTTGCACTGGCCCGGGGGGACGGGGATGAGGCTGTGTCCCGTTTCCGGGCAGTAACTGAGGCCCATCCCGACCACCTGGAGGGGTATATCGGTCTGGCTAACGCCCATGTTCTTGGCAAAAATTACGACCTGGCCCTGGATATTTTAAAGAAAGCCTTAAAACGGTCGCCCAACTCCGCCAAAATTCTTAAAGGAATGGTCCGGGTAAATGTATTAAAAAAAGATACCCATGCCGCCGAGGAGAACCTGAAGCAGATTGTGAGCCTGGATCCTTACAATATCGGGTCCATTGCCGGACTTGGAGATTTTTACCTGGCCCAGAACCGGTATGATGAGGCCATGGCCCAGTACCGGCTGGTCCGGCAGAATAAAAAAGGGGAGGCCCTGGGGCATCTTAAGATGGCGGAAGTATTGTCCCGGACCGACCAGGTGGGCCAAGCCATAGAAGAGCTTAAGGCCGGCGCTGAAAAAACAAAAAATTCCTCTGTCTTTGTCACGTCCCTGGGCAAATTGTACCTGAAACAGGGCCGGAAACAGGAGGCCGTTGAGAAGTTTAAAGAGGCCCTGGCAATGGATCCGGACAATAAACTGGCCTGGCTGACCCTGGCCGGAATTTATGAACGGGACCGGGAATATGAAAAGGCCATCGCGCTTTACCGGGATTTCCTGGCCCGTCATAAAGATGCATGGTTAGCGGCCAACAATATGGCCTTTTTACTGGGGAAAACCCGGACTTCAAAAGCTGACCTGGATGAGGCCCTGAAATATGCCAGGATCGCTTTGGAGCTGAATCCCGACTCCGGCCTGGTCCTGGATACTCTGGGGTGGGTGAATTACAAAACCGGGGATCTGGAAGAGGCTGAAAAAAACATCGCCAAGGCCGTTGAAAAGCTGCCGGATAATCTGGAAATCCAATACCATTATGCCCGGGTCTGCCACGATCTGGGGAAAACCCGGGAAGCGGCAGTCGCCTTGAAACAGGCCCTGGCCGGCAAAAAGGATTTTCCCTGGCGCCGGCAGGCACAGGACCTGTATGAAAAGTTTTATCAGCAATAGGTGGTGTATAAGCTTAATAAAAACAATAACAAAATAAATTCTGATTCTCTTTTTGCACCACGCCTTGAATGAGAATTTCGATCGGCAGATTCTTTAATTTGCTGGGTTGACCCAAAGCTTTCAGCAAGATCGAGGATGTAGTTTTTAATGTGTCATCAATTAAAGAAAATGGAGAAAATTGTATGGAAAAAAATGGTATTATAGTTACCGCTTGCCTTGTGGTTTGCGGTTTGTTTTTCACTCAGCCTGCTTTTGCAACTTTGTATAGCGGGCCCTGGGCGGCAGATTCCGGCAGTATCATTACTGTTGAAAATGGAACCGCGGCGTTTGGGTTTTATGATTACAACAACGAAACCTCTTATTATGATTTAACGAATGGATTAAATATTTTTGCTATACTCGGAGATATCGTCACGGTTTCCGGGTTAACCAATACGCTGACTTTCAGCCTGAATGACGGTGTGGCCGAATTCGGCTTCTATATGAAAGAAGACAATGGTTCCAGCGTTACCATATATAAAGAAGCTGACGTAACAATGAGCACAAGTGGATTGTATACATTGGATTTTGGGGGCGATTCAACGCTTGAGCTGATGTACGCAGCCCCAACGGAGCTGTCCGGCGGAAGCGAGACGCCTGTCCCCACTGCGGCATTGCTGCTGGGTTCCGGTCTTATCGGTCTTGTCGGTTTCAGAAGAAAAACGGATCACTATTAATTCAGGCTTTTAGAGGCCTGGATTAAAAGAATACGTGCAAGACATCATTAAAAACTGGCCGGATACCTTAAACGGGTATCCGGTTTCTTTTTATACTTAGCCTCCGGTTGCCAATGCGTTTTGGGGGTTGGCAACGGGGCAAAATATTGTTTATGTTGTTTTTGGCAAGCGGTTGTGTAAACTCAAAATTTAATATTCATATCATGGGGTAAAAGTTATGAAAATATTGAGAGGTTTGGTTCTTGGGTGTTTGTTGCTTGCATGCTGGACAATGCCCGCCGGTGCCGGGGAATACCGCATCGGGGCCGGAGATACACTGGACATCAGTGTGTGGAAAAATGACGATCTTACAAGGCAGCGGGTGGTCCTGCCCGACGGGACCATACAAATGCCGTTATTGGGCCAGATCTTGGTGGAAGGAAAAACTGTTGTGGCGTTGGAAAAAGAGTTAACGGAGAAGTTGATTCATTTTATCTCCAACCCGGTTGTGTCCGTGAGTCTGATCCAGGTGAACAGCATGGTGGTCTATGTCATCGGCAAAGTTAATCACCCCGGCCGGTTTCCCATTCATAAAAATGTTGACGTGCTCCAGGCCCTGTCTGTGGCCGGAGGCCTGACGCCCTTTGCCAAGGAAAAGGAAATCGGTATTTTCAGGAAA
>JAKSBO010000402.1 GCA_022361095.1 Desulfobacterales bacterium
ACAGTGGTTTGTTTACTTTTTCCGTGGATGATTTTGAATCCAGGGTCAGGGGAGGGCATAATTTTAATCTGATGCGGATCAGCGACAAGGAAGTTGCTGCCCCGGGCAACAGGCTTGACATCCTTGTCTGCATAAACAAGGATGCCTATGAGTTGCACAAACAAGAGTTACGTTCTAACGGTATCGCCATTGTTAATGCGGATAAACCCGAAGCAGGAGATAAGGGGCGCTTTGACATCCCCTTGGTAAAATTGGCCCAGGAGGCCGGGGGGAAGATTACGGCCAATACAGTGGCTGCAGGTGCCGTACTTGCTATGCTTGGTGCCCCTTTCAGTCTGCTGGCCGATATTTTGAAAAATCGTTTTGCTGCCAAGGGAGAGAAAATCGTGGCCCTGAATATGGCCGCCGCCCAAAAAGGGTTTGATGAGGCCAAGGACTTAAGCCTGGAAACCGGGTTTACCTGGGAAGCGCAACAGGTCAATAATGTTATTCTCAGCGGGGCCAAGGCTGCGGCATTGGGGGCACTGGCTGCGGATTGCCGGTTTTTTCCCTTTTACCCCATGAGTCCGGCCACAGGTGTGGTCACCAATGTGGTGTCCTATACCGATAAGCTGCCCGTTGTTGTTGAGCAGGCAGAAGATGAGATTGCTGCTGTCGTCATGGCCATTGGCGCCTCCTTTGCCGGTGTCCGCGCCATGACCGCGACTTCGGGCGGCGGATTTTGTCTCATGACCGAAGGGCTGGGGCTTGCCGCAATGACGGAAACGCCTCTGGTGATTGTCAATGCCCAGCGTCCGGGGCCTGCCACAGGGCTTCCCACCCGAACCGGCCAGGCGGATCTGCTCTTTTCCATCCACGCCTCCCAGGATGAGTTTCCACGGTTTGTTTTTGCACCGGGTACACCGGTTGAAACATTTGAGACCATGAAAAAGGCCTTTCATCTGGCAGAAAAGTACCAGGTCCCGGCCATTGTGCTCCTGGATCAGTTTCTGGCCGATTTCAGGATGACAGAGGTCAATACACTTAAGGTGGATGAGCAGATTGAACGCTTTTACAAGCAGAACGACTCCGGCGATGATAACAATCCCTATTTGCGGTATGCATTGACACAAGACGGTGTCTCCCCCCAGAGGCTGCCTGCTTCAGGACCGGGGCTTGTCCGGGTCTCGGGCAATGAACATGACCCCGAAGGACATATCAGTGAAAATGCCGCAAATAAGATTGCCATGACCAAAAAGCGTGCGGCAAAGCTGCCGGACATGATCAAAGAGATGTCTCCCCCGCTTTTGGCGAACCCGGCGGCTCCGGTTTTTCTGGTGGGGTGGGGATCAGCAAAAGGAAACATCCTGGAAGCTGTTGAACGGCTCAAGGCCCAAGGTGTAGAGATCGGTGCCGCACTCTTCAAAGATCTGTGGCCCATGGATCGCAAGGCTGTTAAGGACGCGCTGGCCGGCAAGCAACTGATCATGGTGGAACAAAACGAGTCGGGCCAGTTGGGCCGTCTGCTTGCCCAGGAGGCCGGCATCTCTGCCTTTGATTCCATTCTTAAAATTGACGGCAGACCTTTTTTTCCGGACTATATTGTTCAAAAGGCAAAGGAGATTATGAAATAATGATTACTTCAAAAGACTTCGATTGTAATTACGAAAACAAATGGTGCCCGGGATGTGGCAATTTCCAGATTCTTGACGCCATGAAAAGCGCCTTTGCCCAACAACAGATTCCGCCCGAAAAGCTCACACTGATCTCAGGTATCGGCCAGGCCGGAAAAACACCCCATTTCCTTAAATGCAGCATGTTCCATGGGCTGCATGGCAGAGCGCTTCCCCTTGCAACCGGGACAAAGATTGCCAATAACGACCTTACTGTGGTAGTAAACTGCGGCGACGGCGACTGTTATGGCGAGGGCGGCAACCACTTTCTTGCGGCCATCAGGCGAAATCCGGACATGACGCTTCTGGTGCACAACAACCAGATTTACGGGCTGACCAAGGGGCAGGCGTCTCCCAC
>JAKSBO010000709.1 GCA_022361095.1 Desulfobacterales bacterium
ATAATAACGATGAGCAAGAGAACGCGAGGCGAAACTTTGGCTGCGACGATACGGCGAGTTATCAGCGAGTAAAGGCCTGACTCTGCAAAATGAGCAGAGATGACCATGAGAGCAAAAAGAAGGAAAATGGTTGATGGGTCGACTGATTTCCAAGCCTGCATCACATCCACTTCGCGCGTCAGCAGCATAGCTACCGCACCGAGAAGAGCGATCCCCGTGCGATCAACACGCAAACCTGGGATGCGCCCAATAATCATGCCGATGTAGACGAGGATAAAAATAATGATGACGGCTAAAACCATAAGATCAGCTTGCAAATAACGAAAAGATGCAATCGCAACAGTTTTTTATGGTATCGTCGTGAAATATGAGGAAGCTCGAAAACAGACAACCACAGGAAACGAAAACTTATGCAGAATCATGAAAGGGATTGCGTTTACCGGACATCGCGGTTTGATGTTTACGAGACAGATTTAGTCAAACGCAGCGGCGGGGTATTGCGAAGAGGATATATCAAAACTGCGAACGCGGTAGTCGTTCTGCCTTTGCTTATAGATGGGGGCGAAACAAAGATTGTAATGATCCGCAACAAACGTTTTGCAATCGAAAAAACGCTTTGGGAGTTGCCTGCAGGCACATTGGAGGCAGGTGAGGATATCGACAAGGCTGCTGCGAGAGAATGCGAAGAAGAAACAGGGTATAAAGCGGGGAATATTCAACGTGTCAGCGGGTTTTACTCATGTCCCGGTATGGTCACAGAGAAATTGCATGGCTACATCGCAGAGAATCTCTCGTTTGTCGGGCAAAAATTAGATGAAACAGAACAAATTACGACTGAAGCAGTGACCTTCAGTGAGTCGATGGAAATGATAAAGAGTGGCCAGATTGAAGATGCGAAAAGCATCGCTTTGATCTTGTATTACCAAGCATTTATTCATAAGCATGCAGACGGCGTGTGAAGGATGGTGAAATAGTCATGAGTTTTGAGAATCGTGATTATTATCGGGAGGAGGGCATGTATGGCAGAGGTGGCATGGGCGGCGGCTTCGGC
>JAKSBO010000189.1 GCA_022361095.1 Desulfobacterales bacterium
GGCAATTCCAGAATGTGTTGCGTGCCTTTAAATTGATGAATGACCTTCCGGGTCGGAAGATAAAGCTGGATTTTTTCTAGCAGAATCTGAAGCGTGGCAACCAGTTTTTTTTCGCGCCCGGACATCGTCTGTATGGCATACCAATGTTGGTAATCAATGCAAGAAAGATTGTTCTTTACAGGAAATAGACCGGGGCATACCCCTTTTATTGATTTCATGATAAATATAATGATAGAGTTTAGATGATTGGAAATTATGAATCAGCCCGAGTTCAAAAAAAAGAGAACTTAAACCGGACAAGACTTGGAATAAGACCCGTAACGCCGGGAATAAGGGGGGTCTTATAAACATTTGTGAACCTTAACTGCTCTTCGGGCAGTCCTGTTCTATGGGAACTACAGCAACATCGGGTCTTAGACATACATCCTCAAGTTAGCCGTGTCAATCTTTTTTTTCAAAAAAATATTTAATCCTTCCGACAAACATTAGCACACTATCCAGAGAATATATCTATACTGAAAGAACACCCCATGTTATGATCATGGACTTCCTTTCAACAGAAGCAGTCGAAACCCAAAAGAAGAATTGATAAATAACTATTTTTGATCTATAGTCACCATTCAATTTATAGTTATAGGGATTCACTCAAAATCTATACTGGAGAGAACAAATGAAAACGTTTAAAATTATATTGTTCATACTTTTCTTGGTGCTTCTGGGTTTTTTCGGCCTTAGCAACCAGGAATACTTTTTGACGAGCACTGCACTCCACATTGACTTTAAAATAGCATCCTTAAACTACAATATCGTGGAACTTCAAAACTGGGCCTATTGGATTATTTGTCTGGTCACAGGCCTTTTAATCACAGGGTTTCGCGGGCTTATCACGGCCTTTCGCCTGAAACGCCAGGTCAGGACAAGGGATGAACGCATTGAAAGCATGAGAGGAGAAATCAATTCTCTCCAGACACGCCTTGATATATTCCTCCATGACCCAGTCATCAAAAAACACCTGGAGGAACAAGCCCACAAGGATAGAGAACAGCAGCAGTCTGCAACTGAAGATAATCAAAAGGCTTAAAATCCCCCCCTTTGAACATCCATGGTCAAAAAGAAACAAACACCCATGATGGCCCAATACCTGGCCATCAAAGAAACCTGTCAGGACGCAATACTTTTTTACCGCATGGGAGATTTTTATGAGATGTTTCTTGGGGATGCCGTCAAGGCAGCCGGCATCCTAGAAATCGCCCTGACCTCCCGGAATAAAAACGACCCTGATCCCATTCCCATGTGCGGTGTGCCATACAAGGCCGCCGATCTTTACATTGCCAAACTCATTGAAAAGGGTTGCAAAGTTGCAGTGTGCGAGCAGGTCGAGGATCCGTCCCAAACCAAGGGCCTTGTCAAACGGGAGATTGTCCGGGTCATTACCCCGGGTATGATTCTCAACGACTCTCTTTTGGACCGGGGAACCAACAACTTTCTGGTGGCAATTGCCAAAATTTCCGATCATGCAGGGCTTGCCTGCATAGACATATCCACCGGCAGTTTTACCACCTGCCAGGCAAAACGCACCTCGGCCATCATCCCGCACATCCTTTTGGACGAGGCGTTAAAGCTGTCCCCCAAAGAGGTGCTGCTGCCGGACAACTTCAAGTCTGACCCGGCCATGGCTGCCGTCAGGAAAGCATTTTCCCATGTTGAAATCACCTATCTGGACAACTATGCGTTCCGGCCTGACAATGCCCGGCAGCTTCTGACGGAACAGTTTGCCACCCGCAGCCTTGAAGGATTCGGTATTGAACGTATGCCGGCCTGCATATCTGCCGCAGGCGCAGCCATATCCTATGTCCGGGATACCCAATTGGCGGATACCAGCCATATTTATAAAATCAACGCCTATAATCTTAATGACTTCATGGTCATTGATGACAGGTCCTGCAAAAACCTTGAGCTGCTGACCAATATCCAGACCCAGAGCCCCAAAGGCTCCTTGATCCACATTTTGGACAAAACCGTCACGGCCATGGGCGGCAGGTTGATCAAACAATGGATCAGATACCCCCTGGTGGACAAAGACCTGATTCAGCAGCGCCTCGGTGCCATAGAAGAATTGATTGGCGCACCCGCCGCCCACCTGGCACTTGGCGACCTGCTTAAATCCGTATATGATCTGGAACGTTTGGGCTCGCGCATATCCATGGGCCAGGGTAATGACCGGGACATGCTCTCCCTTAAAAATTCCCTGTCTGTGCTGCCGGACTTATTCAAGGAGATCGAGGAATTTGAAAGCCCGATCCTCAACGGTACGGGCTTGCATAAGAAACAGTCCCTGGTTCAGGATTTAGAAGCCCTGGCCCAATTGATCAGCAAAGCCATCCGGGAAGATGCCGTGCACGTGCTCAACGAAGGCAACCTGATCAATGACGGATACAGCCCGGAACTGGACGAACTTTTAGCGATCACCAGGGACGGGAAATCCTGGATTGCCAAAACAGAAAAAAAAGAAAAGGAAAATACCGGGCTCTCCTCACTTAAAATTAAATATAATAAGGTGTTCGGGTATTTCATCGAGGTATCAAAAGCCCAGTCTGCCCAGGTACCGGATCACTACATCCGGAAACAGACCCTTGTCAATGCCGAGCGGTTCATTACCCAGGACATGAAAGCGGTGGAAGATACCATATTCAATGCCCAGGAACGCCGGAACGCACTGGAATATGAAATTTTCTGTACGGTCAGGGAGAAGGTGGCCCAACGGGCAAAGGATATTCTGACCATGGCACAGTTTGTTGCCGCTATTGACGTGGTCCAGGGACTTGCCCGGGCGGCCGTTGAAAATGCCTATGTGAAACCTGAAATCAATGATGACAGACACATTGACATACAGGACGGCAGGCACCCTGTGGTGGAAAAACTGATCCAGGGAGAACGGTATGTACCCAACTCCATTGCCCTGGACGATGTCCAGTGCCAGCAGATCCTGATTACCGGTCCCAATATGGCAGGTAAATCCACAGTGCTGCGCCAGGTTGCCCTAACTGTTCTCATGGCCCAGATGGGTTCTTTTGTGCCGGCGGCTGCGGCTTCCACCTGCATAACGGACCGAATATTTACCCGGGTGGGGGCATTGGACAATCTCTCCTCCGGGCAGAGCACCTTCATGGTTGAAATGGAGGAGACCGCCAATATTGTCAATAATGCCACGGAAAAAAGCCTGGTAATTCTGGATGAAATCGGCAGGGGCACATCCACCTACGACGGCATGAGCATTGCCTGGGCCGTGGCCGAGTACCTGCACGACCTGAACGGGAAAGGGGTAAAAACCCTTTTTGCCACCCATTACCACGAACTGCTCCAACTTGAAGAGATCAAGCCCCGGATCAAAAATTATAATATTGAGGTCAAGGAATTTAACGACAATATTGTGTTTCTTCGCAGCCTGGTCAAAGGGGGCACGAACCGGAGCTACGGCATCCAGGTGGCACGCCTGGCAGGGGTGCCCGATGATATCATTGATCTTGCCAAATCGGTCCTGGCATCTGCGGAACAACACCCGGCGACACCGGCACCGTCAACACAGCCTGCCAAAAAGAAAAAAGGGGCAAAAAAACGGAAGGCCGACGGTCAGATGAACCTGTTCGGCCCCTCGGACGATGAATTGCGTCAAATGCTGAACAACATAGATATTGCCCAAATGACACCCCTTGACGCGTTGAACTTTTTAAATGAACTCAAAAGTAAGGTTGAGGCATGAATACCGCGTTTAAACGCATATTCACCGTTGTTATTCCGATTCTGACCTGCCTTTGCCTGTTTACCTGGACCAATGGGACAGCCCTTGCGGCCGATACGGCCAAAACCAGGTACCTGGCGGCAGATACCTGTCTTAAAAAATTGAAACGCTCTTCAGTGAACATAAACAAAGTGGCTGCCTGGCTCAAATGTATTGAAAAATACAAAGCCATCCACAGCAGCTTTCCCGGAAATTCCTGGGCACCGGCCGGGTTGTACAAAGCCGCAGAACTCTATTTCCAGTTGGCCAAAAGATCCGGCAATGCCCACTGGAACAGCCAGGCAGATGACACCATCGCCCGCATTAAACGATTTTATCCCCAAAGCGCCTACAGTGCTCGGGCCCGGACCCTGGCGGCAGCAAACGCCTCAAGGCCCCGTCAAAACGGCAGCGACATAAAAATAAAACGGTCTAAAAAAGCATTAACCCGCAACGATAAAGCCATTGCGGAATACCACAAACAAAAACTGGCCCGGGCCGAGGCCGCCGATACCGGTGAATACCGGCACCCCTCCGATATTGTAAAACAAAACACAGGAGATACGGTGTATCGCGACCCTGTTGCCGATAAACAAATTGAAACTGATCCGCCGCCGCCCAAAGGAGATACAACAGTTACGGACCTAAGGTTCTGGTCCAACCCGGAATACACCAGGGTTGTGGTGAATGCAGACCGTGAACGAAAATACACCCACAGGCTTTTGAAAAAAGACCCGGTCCTGCATGTCCCTTTCCAAAGACTCTATGTGGACATTAACCAGGCAAGACTTGGCCGCAATGTGCCTGACCACACCCCCATCAACGACGATCTGCTCAAACAGGCCCGGGCCGGCCAGTTTGCCCCACACACCGTCAGGGTCGTCGTGGATATAAAAGATTTTGATAATTATAAAATATTTTCCTTGAAAGACCCGTTCCGTATCGTTATTGACCTGTGGGGCAAAAATGCGACCGGCCCCATGGACCGGATTGCCGATGCCGCCTCCGGAATAAAGCCTTTAGATGAAAAGCCGGACCGCGTTACCACGGACAATTTAAAATCGTCCGACATTGCCCGCCAGCTTGCCCTGGGTGTCCGGAAAATCGTCATTGACCCCGGCCACGGCGGCAAGGACCCCGGCGCGCCCGGATACATTAAAGGCGTATGGGAAAAGGATATTGTGCTCAAACTGGCAACAACCCTTGCCAAAAAATTGCGCAGCCGCCTGAACTGCGAGGTGTTGCTCACCCGGACCACAGACCGGAAACTCACCTTGGAGGAACGCACCGCCATTGCCAATACCCAGAATGCCGATTTGTTTATCTCCATGCACTGTAATGCTGCAAAAAGCAAAAAACTGTCCGGTATAGAGACCTATATTCTCAACCTGGCCACGGACGAACAGGCCATTGCCGTAGCTGCCAGGGAAAATGCCACATCCAAAAAAATATCTCGGATCTGGCCTATATCCTAAATGATTTAATGAAACATGCCAAAATCGAAGAATCCACACGTCTTGCCAATGATGTTCATAAAGCCATGATTACAGGCATGAAAAAAAAATACGACAACATTCGTGATCTGGGGGTTAAGCAGGCACCGTTCTATGTACTGCTTGGCGCACGGATGCCCGCAATCCTCATTGAAGCCTCATTTATTTCCAACAAGATCGAATGCAAGCGCCTGATGACCGAAACCTACCGCAATGATATCTGCAACGCCATTGCCGACGGGATAGAAAAGTATATCAATGCGACAAATCCCCAGCACATATAACTTGGGCCTGCAGCATCCCCTCAGATATCCAAGGGCATGCCCCCGTACCTTCATAAAGACAAAAGAACGCAAAACCTATAACTGCCATAGGCTGACCGACCTGGCCCATCAATACCCAGGCGTAACCCGTGACAAAATATGAATATCAAATAAAAGGTGGAATTTATGTCATTTGAAAACATTCTTCTTGAGATGGACAGTGCCATTGCCGTAATCTCTTTTAATCGGCCCAAAGCGTTGAATGCCCTGAACAATGCACTGCTTGATGAACTTGATGTTGCCTTGGATCAGGTGCTGGCCAATGATGAAATCCGGGTGCTCATTTTAACAGGCACCGGAGACAAATCCTTTGTAGCCGGGGCAGATATCTCAGAACTGACCCGGATGGATGCCTTGGCAGCAAAATACTTCTCCCGCAAAGGCCAAAAAATATTCTCCAAGATTGAAGCCCTGCCCTTCCCGGCCATTGCCGCCGTAAACGGGTTTGCCCTGGGCGGCGGCAGTGAAGTTGCCCTGGCCTGTGATTTTATCTATGCTTCGGAAAAAGCGATTTTCGGACTGCCTGAAATCAACCTGGGCCTGATTCCCGGTTTTGGCGGAACCCAGCGTCTTTCAAGGGTTGTGGGGAAAAGCAGGGCCAAGGAGATGATTTTTACCGGAAGCAATATTACTGCAGACAAAGCCCTGGAATATGGTTTGGTTAACCAGATATGCTCCCATGAATCCCTTATGGACGAGGTCAAAAAAACTGCCCAACGCATTGCAGCCAAAGGATGCGTTTCCCTGAGGGCAGCCAAAGAGGCTGTACAGGCAGGACTGGGTTGTGACCTTGAAACCGGATGCCTGATTGAAAATGACGCTTTTGCCATAGCCTTTGCAAGCGCGGATGCCAAGGAAGGCACATCGGCATTTTTGGAAAAAAGAAAGCCTGAATTCACAGGTACACTTAAATAACACCTTGGCATAAACAAGCATTTGGACGTTAATTTGTTGAAATGCAAAATGCATAAAATTTTACAACCAGCCCATACTATAGTATGTGAGGATTGTAAATTTTTTATGTAAGGCCGCAGATAGATTTTTTTGCGTCCAAATACCAGATAACCAGGGAGATGAAATATGCCCATATACGACATTGACTACGAGACGATGCCCAGGGAAGGCCTTGAGGCAATCCAGCTTCGCCGCCTTCAAACCACCATTGAACGGATATATGCCACAGTTCCTTTTTACAAGGAAACTTATGACAAAGCCGGGATAAAGCCCTCTGACATAAAAAGCCTGGATGATTTAAGACGCCTGCCTTTTACCACAAAGCAGGATCTTAGGGACAATTACCCTTACCGCATGTTCGCTGTCCCCATGGAACAGGTGGTCCGCATCCATGCGTCCTCAGGAACCACGGGTAAACCCACAGTTGTCGGCTATACCAAGCGGGATATCAGCACCTGGGCTGATTTGATGGCCAGAAGCATGGCTGCCGCCGGCGGTACGCCGGGAGACATCATCCACAATGCCTGGGGATATGGACTTTTCACCGGAGGCCTTGGGGCTCACTATGGGGCGGAACGTTTGGGCGCATCGGTTATCCCGGTTTCCGGAGGTAATACCAAACGGCAGATCACCATTATGCAGGATTTCAAGCCCACAATTCTATGCGGCACACCATCTTATATCCTCCATCTGGCTGAAGTGGCAGATGAAATGGGGGTGGATTTCAGAGATTTGTCTTTTAAATCCGGTATTTTCGGTGCAGAGCCCTGGACGGAGAGAATGCGCCGGGAACTGGAGGCCAAACTCAATCTCAAAGCCGTGGATATTTATGGCCTTTCTGAAGTCATGGGACCGGGTGTATCCGTGGAGTGTGTTGAAGAGCAAAAAGGCCTTCATATTGCCGAGGATCATTTTATTGTGGAGATCGTAGATCCGGATACCCTGGAACCTGTTCCCCCCGGAGACCCCGGTGAGATTGTTTTCACGTCCATTACCAAAGAAGCATTTCCGGTGATTCGTTACCGAACCAAGGACATCACCTCCTTGAATCCTGTACCCTGTACCTGCGGCAGAACCCACATCCGGATGAACAAACCCTCGGGCCGTACCGACGATATGCTTATCATCCGGGGCGTTAATGTCTTCCCCTCCCAGATTGAAAGCGTGCTCATGGAAAACCGGGAAGTCGCCCCCCATTACCAACTCGTCGTTGACCGGGTGGACAACCTGGATACCTTGACGGTCAAAGTGGAAATCGACGACGCCTCCTTCAGCGATGACATCAAGGGGCTGCAGGCCATGGAAGGTAAAATTTCACATAATATTAAAGAACACTTGGGCGTATCCGCCAAGGTGGCCCTTGTGGAGCCTAAAACCATAGAAAGAAGCCAGGGCAAGGCTGTCAGGGTGATAGATAACCGCCAATTTTAACCAAGGAGATTATTATGGCTGAACAGATATCCATATTCATAGAAAATAAAGAAGGGCGTCTTGCTGAAGTCACTGCCATTTTAAGGGATGCCGGGGTGAACATACGGGCGCTCTCCCTGGCAGACACCACAGATTTTGGTGTCTTGAGACTGATTGTCAATGAGAATGAAAAAGCCACAGCAGCCTTACGGAATCAAGGGTTTACCGTGGGCAAGACCCGTGTTCTTGCCGTAGAAGTGAATGACGAACCCGGTGGCCTGAACCAGGTGCTGGACCCTTTAAGTGAACAAGGTGTCAACGTGGAGTACATGTATGCATTTGCCAACCCCCAGTGCAAAAACGCCATCATGATTTTCCGGTTTGACGACATTGAAAAAGCAATAGTTATTTTAGCGGAAAAGGGCATTAAAGTCATAGATAAAGAGGAAATCTCAAATCTTTAAATGTCTGTTTATAAATTCTGTTGGAACAAATACAATAAACACCGTTTTATGGCACCGGATCACAAACGTGTTCCGGTGCCATAATGCACTCAAAGGCTAAAAAATCCAGCCACACCACATTTTTTGCTTCTGAATAATGGTATACTTTACTGGGATAATATGGAGATTGCCATCTCCTCCTCCCCGGGGTAATTGCCTTCCGGCGCATCTGGTCTCAGGCCGCAAGTTCCGGCGGAATATTGATGAAAATATGGCCATGGGCATCGTGGATACCATCATCTCCGCCGGTATCGCGGCAGGGGCTTCGGGTAAGTATCGCCCCCTTAAAGACCTTTAAATGGGCAGAGAAATATTAAAACAGGCACCTTCGCCGGGTGCAGATTCCACTTCAATTGTACCTTTATGGTTCTCCGTTATGATAAAATAGGCCACTGACAGTCCGAATCCGAACCTTTCTTTGCCATGTGCCATTCCGGGGAGGGTATGGGGGTCGATGGACGGCCTGGTCACCCCATGGGTTTTAGTGGAAAAAAACGGTTCAAATATTCGCCTGCGGATATTTTGGGACATCCCCGGGCCATTATCCCTGATTTCAATACAAACCTGATCCTCTCTACCATAGGTCCGCAGAAAAAAAGTCGGACACGAATTATCTGCATGCCCGGCCATAACATGTGCCCCGTTTGACAGGATATTGAAAAACACCTGTTTCAATTCGTCGCCCCGGCATCTGACTTTTGGTAAATCAGGGGCGTAATCTTTCATAATCCGGATAGCGTCAAAGTGAAAATCCTCTTCCCGAACATATGTGTTTGATGCCAGTTCAAGGGATTGATCCAATAGAAGGCAAATATCTTCGGCAGCACACCCTATATTGGTTTTCCCGAAAAAAGAACGCATGTTAGAAACAATCCCAGATGTATTTTTACCGGCTTCATCAGTCAGGTTCTGTGTGTCATAAACATCCTGGCCTTTCATATACCGGTACATTTTTTTTCCCCGCTGGATAGTTCTTTTTTGTATTTCTCCCTCTAACATTGCATTGGTATGCGCTAACGCCTCTTTTTTTTCTTTAATAACATCACGCATACGTACAAAATTGCGGTAAAGGATTTTCACCTCTCCAACACCTGTTTGCTCTATTTCATTATCAAAATTCCCTTCATCTGCCTCAGAGACGACACGAGCAAGCCGTGAAACCGGTTTAGTGATGGTGTTAATCAAAAAAGCCAACACCACAGTGACAACCAGAGTCATGAAAACGGTAACGGCGAACATCCTTGCTTGAAATTGAGCTATTTGTTTCTCAATCAAACCGGTAGAATAAACGACTGTCAGTTTGCCGAGCTTCAAGCCGTTATGGTCTAAAACAAAACTTTTCTTTATATCCGTTCCGCCCGAAGATATCTGCCTTTCAAGGTGAATATCAATATTTACTTCTGAATCACGGATAGAAAGGCTTTTCATATTTTCGTCATCGAAAAAGGTCTCCATATTCATTGTCAGAGTTTCCAAATCCACATTATAAAGGGGAAGGGTATTGATAACCCGCATAAGATAGGCAGATTTGTCAATTTGCGCATGAAATCTTTTTAACTCAAAAATTTTCACCTGATGGGTGATGAAGAGGCACAAAAACAGATTAACGGTACTGAAAGCAATACCGGCAACGACTATAATTTGGGTTCGTAAGCCCATATGATTTTCCTGGTAATCCCCTAAAAGATGTAGCAACAAAAATCGGTTTAGCCAAAACAAGAGGAACCAAACCGGATTTATGAATGCAGCCCCTGAACTATTTTAAAAGAGCGGAATTGTTCCCGGAAACCCGGCGAACTAGATTCCGATAGTCTTCCGAGGCTGTTGACCCGGGCGCAAATTCAAAAATGGTTTTTCCAAAGGAAGGGGCTTCGGCCAGGTTTTCATTATAACGAATGGGCTTACATAATTGTTGGGGGTACAATCTTTTAAGTTGATCGTACAGTTCTTTGGGGCCCTTAATCCGCAGATCTAGAAATGTGGGTACAATATATTTTAATTGAATTTCACTTTTGTACTTTTGTATGGCACCCAGACTTTTAATGAACTCGGCCATCCCATGCAAAGGCATGGCTTCTAAAGCAACAGGCACCAGCACCTCTGTCGAATAAAAAAGGACATTGACAATTAACTGATCCCACCCTGGCGATGTATCAATCAAAATAAAGTCAAACTGACTGTCCAGCGGATTCAGGGCTTCGGACAAAGTAAACTCTGCACCAAAACTTTTTTTGTCAATAATTCGCTTAACACCTGCCAGAGATTTGCCCCCGGAAAGCAACCATAAATTTTTCCGTGCCTCGATCAGGCAATCTGACATCGTCAATTCCTGGGTTAAAAGTTCCGTTAATCCGGCTCCCGGTCTTTTGCCGAGAATATAAGATGACTGCCCCTGGGTATCGGTATCAACCAAAAGGACTTTATATCCGGCAAGCGCAAGTCCGGCACCAAGATTAACACTAGTTGTGGTTTTGCCAACGCCCCCCTTGCTTAGAGTAATACATATTTTTCTGGCAACCGTTCCCAAAGTCCGTTTCAGCTCAATGGGTTTTTCGTCAGATGTCAGGAGAGAGGAAAAGGATACGGGAAATCTAAACGTGCATGATTTGCAACTGGCCATGATATTTTTTTTGCCTGCATCAACAAACGGCTTTAAAGCGTCAGGCTTTACCTTATGTTTCCTGGCACATTTTGGACAGGTTATAATCACAGATCCTTCTCCTTTTGTAACTCGGCTATAATGGCATCAACAGCAATACTTGCCAGTTTACGCATGGAGATATGGGCAGCGTTTTCATCGCCGACCTTTATTCTGATTTTGGCCTTTCCTTCCCATATTTCCACTGAAACATTTCCCTTGGACGATTTCCAGGAAGGGCGCGAAGTCATTTCCGGTAAATCAGGCTTAGCTTCATCGGGCTCACCTTTGTATATCAGGCAGTCAAGCTTCTTAGCTGCACCGTCAAACGTCTCGTCATCATTGCCTAACAGGCTGTCCATGACATTTTTTTTGGGGGCCATTTAATGTCACCATTTAACCTTCTGGGGGTTCTTCAAACAGGTCTTTAACTTCCAAAGCCTTTACTTTAAGCTGCCCAAGAGCGTTTCTCAATGTCTCTCTATTTTCAGAACTGATATTAACCCATTGAAAACCAATTTGAAAACTGCCGGAATCATTCACAGAGCAGTGAATTACCTTGGCGCAGAGTCCTGTAATATTGACATCCCCAATTCTTAACCAAGCGTCTTTGATAATATGGCCTGATTCAAACTCAAGACAGGAGCTGACATTCACGGCAATTCCGGTCTCGGATAAATTGGTTACCAAATATTCGTTTTCGCCAAGTTTAACTTGTATATTATCTGATAGAGAGACCGGTGTCCGGAACAAATGACGAATTTGCGTATTCTCAGTATTTTCGGGTATCGGCTGAAAATCTATGGAATCCTCATTCATTAAGGGCACTCCCAATGGATGTCGTCAAATGACCATGGCTGAACCGGTTTATTAACACCCAAACTCAAGTAAAACATAATAAGAAGACAGTTTAACAACTGTATCGTGACTTTCGTATAAATGTTATTTAATAAATTAAATGCGTTAAGATTGACAATATCAGGTCCTCTATATCCATGCAAGAAAAAACAAAAAGGAGGGTCTTCATTAAGAAGCCCCTCCTTTTTAAACGAATATATCGTTAAACAGCGAGCGTATTAATGTCCGCCAAGTGCAGCAACAGCAGGACCGATTGCAGGATGAACGAACAGCAGGATCATCGCAACAACCAATGCATAGATACACAGAGATTCGATCATGGCCAGACCGATGAGCATGTTCACCTGGATTTTACCAGCTGCTTCAGGATTTCTGGAAATACCACTCATGGCACCGGAAAGACCCAGGCCCTGACCAATTCCACAACCAAAAGCTGCAATACCAATTGCCAAACCTGCTGCCCATACACTACCAACTAGAAATTCCATGTTTTACTCCTTAGATAATGAGAATTAATAATATAACAAAAACGGGCTTCTTCCAAAATCCCGTAAAGGCTTAATTAGTGAGCTTCCTCAATGGCACCGGCAATGTACATGGTGGACAAAAGGAAGAATACAAAGGCCTGAACCAGGGCCACAAAGGTACCCAATGCCATAATGGGCAGGGGAGCCAAAAACATACCGCCCAAGGTCAGAAGGATCCCCACAACCAATTCATGGCCCATCATGTTACCGAAAAGACGGAAGGTCAGGGAAAGCACCCGGGCGGTGTGCCCGATGAGTTCGATGGGCAGAAACAAGGGGATCATGGCCGGTACCGGTCCCAAAAAATGTTTAATATATTTTACACCGTGCTGTTGGATACCAATGACATGGCTCCAAGAAACGGCGATCAAGGCACAGGCCAGGGTGGTATTGATGGAAGCTGTGGGGGGATAAAATCCCGGGATCATTCCCATAAGATTACCCAGAAGAACGAAAAGAAAAATGGTCAAAACCAAAGGATAGGACTTGCGACCCTCATCACCGGTGATGGTGACCATGAACTCTTCAAGACCAGAAATCAACACTTCAAAAACGTTCTGTGCAGGTTTAGGCACCATCTTAATGCCCTTGCCGCCCAACCAGCCGAAAAAGATGAGGATGGCCATGGCCAACCACATATAGGTTACATGGGGATTCGCAGCTGCCCATTCTTCCATGCCAAACATGCCAAATACCGATGTCAGAATTAAATATGGATGTTCCACCTTATACCGCCTCCTTGAAAATTAGTCGTGTTATCTCAAGCACCGTCGCCAGAAACATGCTTGCAACAACCACTGAAAGCCCCGCCAGAAGCCCCAGTGGATGAACAATATGGTTTGAAATCAGCAAAAAAATCAACACCGCGCTGATCACAAATCGGATATAGTATTTTGTTAGGATATTCCCCATGAGGGAACCTCCCTTTTCTGAAACCACCTCGGGACGAAAATTGTTTTTAATGGTTCGCTTCAACAATTGGAAATTCACAGCAACAATGAGCCCCCCCAGGGAGACCCCCAAAGAGACATCCTTTGCCATGGTCGCCATGGATACCAAAGTGGCCAGCATGAGCAATAGCCAATTGGATTTGGTAACGAATTCCACAACCCTTGAAATCTCTTGCATTAAAATTTCTTCCCTTTTTTACCGGCCCGGATAATATTGCTGAATCCGGCCGCAATGCCGAATGCCAGCCCCACAAACATTAGAATGGGATCCGTGCCAAATTTTTTATCCAGCCAAAGCCCGATGCCCAGGCCGATGAAAATGGATAGGGCCACCGACATTCCCAGACTGGCAAAATAACCCAGTTCCCTGAAGGTACTGCCGCGGTCTTTCTTCATTTTTACCTCACTTTGCGCTCGTTCCATGGCTTTACAAAGATCAAATTATCACTGAGCAAATACCACATGATCTTGGCTAAGTCAATGTGAAAAAAGCAATATTCCAAGGGTTGATACACCGGTATTATCCCCATGCGACCGCAACGGCAAAACGCCCGGTAACAGGCTGTTTTCGATAGGAAAAATAGGTGTCAAATTCACAGCGGGTACACCGTGCTGATATTTCTATATTTTCACGAGTAATTCCTGCATTTTTGAGTTGATCAGAACTCAATGCCCAAAAATCAAAATAATGTTTATTTTCCTTATAGTTCCAAAGGCTTTTAGGAATTTCACTTTGATAATTTATAAATTGGGCACAACCGGGCCCCAGGGAGGGAGAAATTCCAGCCACAATGTCCCCGGGGCAGGATCCAAAGGATTCCACCATGGTCCTTACGGTCTCTCCAAGGATATTGGAAACACTACCCCGCCAACCGGAGTGGACATTGGCAATGACCCGGTGGATGGGATCCACAAGGATTACAGCCTGGCAATCGGCCACCTGGATGACCAGGGCCAAATCCGGAATGTCGGTGACCATGGCATCGGCGCTGTGTATTCTCTTTTCAGCTCCATTTTTACTTGAAGGCTCCCAAAAATCCAAAGCGGCCTTATCCCCAGCCTTAAGGACCAACACCTCTGTCCCATGGGTCTGGTTCACAAAAAATCCCCGGGTAACCCCCAAGGAATCCAGAACGCGACGCCGATTTTCCGCCACATGATTCACATCATCCCCGGTGTTCAACCCAATGTTAAGCCCGTCCCAGGGAGGGGAACTGACCCCGCCCTGCCGGGAAAAGTACCCATGGCTTAATCCAGGAATGGCAGAAAGGTTGGAGAAAGTTGAGCCCAAAGGCTTAGTGGTCGCCATAATAGACCCGGCCAATGCGTTCAATGATGGTGGTGGTGGAAATCCCCGGCTCCAATTTGATTCGGGCCACCCGTCCCCCCCGGGCCTTGACGATATCGGCCCCGATGATCTCATCCTCGGACCAGTCGGCCCCCTTGGCCAAAATATCCGGCTGGACACGCTGGATCAATTTTTCAGGATCCACCTCATCAAAGATCACCACATGGTCCACGGCTTCCAAAGCCGCCATCACACAGGCCCGGTCCCCCTGGCCAATGATGGGCCGTTTTTCTCCCTTGATTTTTCGTACCGAGGCATCGGAATTCAATCCAAGGATGAGCACATCCGCCTGGTCCTTCACCGCCGAAAGATAGGTGACATGCCCGGCGTGGACCAAATCAAAGCACCCATTGGTAAAGGCAATGGTCTTACCCTGATCCCGGTATTCTGCCACGACCTTTTCTATTTCATTCTTATCCATTATTTTTTTCATCACACATCCTTGTATCCTAAACATTGCCCATACACATCGGCCCGTCTATCCCGGGCAATGGGGATAAGATCCCGGGCCTCTCTAATTTGCTCCATGTCCACCTCGGCCAAGGCCCAATGCTCTTTTCCCCCGGCCCGGGACAGCACATTTCCCATGGGATCCACCACCTGACTCCCCCCGTCAAACACCAAGTTCCCCTCTTTCCCCATGCGATTGGCCGCAACTACATACACCTGATTTTCAATGGCCCGGGAACCTAGCAAATTGTCCCAATGGGAAAGCCGAGGGGCAGGCCACTGGGCCGGGACCAGAATCAATTGGGCCCCCTCCAAAAACAGACGGCGGGCCAATTCAGGAAATCGCAAATCATAGCATATCATCAATCCCATTCGCCCGAATCGGGTTTCAAGGACCATGGTTTCCCCACCGGGAAGATAAAAATCATCCTCTCCTGTGAGGGGAAAAAGGTGGAGCTTGCGATATCCCGCCCGAACCTTCCCCTGGGGGTTAATATAGTAAAGGGTATTGTACACCCTTTTTTCATGGGGATCCGGGGCCAATTCAGGCAGGCTTCCCGCCCATCCCATCTGGTATTTTTTGGCCCACCGGGATAGGTCCCCTAAAATTATAGGGGTCTCCTTGGCCCTGTCCTTGATGTGGATATTATCAAAGCCGCAGGAGAATAACTCCGGAAGAAGAACCAAGTCAACGCCCCGGTCCTTTAATCGGGGGATTTGGCCTTCCACCCACCCCATATTAGCGTCAACCGCCCCCAATTGAATGTCAAATTGCAAGGCGCAAACCCTATATTTTAAGCCCACAGAATCTGTCTTATTATCATTTCCCATGCCTGGGTATACCCGATTCCCCGATCCAAGGTCAATTTTTATTCCAATTCCATTTCCCGGGCCCAATTGACGACCCCTTTCCCCCATTCTATTTGGCCCAAGGCCTTGCAAAAAGCAATCACTCCCGATATTTAAAAACTTCCATATTAAATTCTTGAAAGGAATGTCACCATGGAAAAATTAATCATTACCCTGGCCCCCACAGGATCGGTCCCCACCAAGGCAAACACCCCTCACCTGCCCGTCACCCCCGATGAAATCATTGAAACCGGCATTCAATGCGAAAAGGCCGGGGCCAGCATCATCCACGTCCACGCCCGGAATCCCAAGGACGGCTCCCCCTGCCTGGACCACGGAATATTCAAGGCCATCCACGCTGGATTAAAAGAAGAAACCAATCTCATCATCCAGATTTCCACGGGGGGACGGGCGGGCAGCGCCTATGAAAAACGGAGCAGAGCCCTGGATATCTGCCCTGAAATGGCCAGTCTCACCACAGGATCCGTCAATTTTCCCACCGCCGCCTACACCAATGAACCCGACCTCATCACCTCCCTGGCCCGGGACATGAAGGCCCGGAACATCAAACCGGAAATGGAAATTTTTGACGTATCCATGATTCAAAATGCCCTGGAACTTGCCCATTCCGGCCTGGCAGTCAATCCCCTCCACTTTGATTTTGTCATGGGCCTTAAGGGGGCCATCCCCGCCACCATTGAAAACCTGGTCCACCTAAAATCCTGCATCCCCCCCACCGCCACCTGGAGTGTGGCGGGCATTGGAGCCGCCCAATTACCCATGTGCACCCACGCCCTTCTCATGGGCGGCC
>JAKSBO010000150.1 GCA_022361095.1 Desulfobacterales bacterium
AGAAAAATCGATAGGCGACGCCCCCTGGGAGTGGAATTTTTTTTCGCTGATCCGGGAGCTTGACCGGTTTTTCGGCAAAAAAGACCGGGAGAGGGACCCCACCGGCTTTTCCTATAAGGTCAGAAAAGAGGCTTTGCGCTTCAGGCAAAAGCCTTCCCTTGCATTTCCGCCTTCCGATGTTGCCGGGTACCGGCCGGAAGACGAGGATCAGGCGGCTGAAATGATGGTTAACTGTTTCGGCCTGTTAGGCTGCAATGGCCCCATGCCGTTGTTCTTAACCGAATATGTGTTTGAACGCTCCCACCAGCATAAAGACCATGCATTGAGAAATTTCCTGGATATTTTTCATCACCGCATGATTTCGTTATATTACAGGGCCTGGGCCGTTAATCAGATCACCGTTAACCGGGACTGGAAAACAGATCCTTTTTCAGATTATATCGGCGCCCTGATTAATATCAAAGGAAAGACCCGGGACACCCTTGATGATATCCCTAAAGATGCCCGTCTCTATTATTCAGGCAGACTGATCCAAAAGGATATGAACGTAGAAGGCCTGTGCGCTGTTTTAAAAGGCTATTTCGGTACGCAGGTTAAAATGGAACAGTTTTCCGGACAATGGATTCCCATTCCCCGCCCGGACCGGTTCAGGCTTGGAGAATCCGAAGATACCGGCCTGATGGGGCAAACCTGTATTATCGGAAGTCGAATCTGGGATGTTAACCAAAAATTCAGACTGGTTTTAGGTCCCATGAAACTTGAACTGTACGAAAAACTGGTGCCCGGATCAAAAGGGTTTTCCCATTTAAAAAGCTGGGTCGACAATTATGTGGGAATGAGTTTTGACTGGGATGTTCAATTGATATTAAGCGCCGGGGAAATTCCTGATTTCACAGCGGATAAAAAGATAAAACTGGGGTATACCAGTTGGTTTAAAAAACGAAAAGATCAAAAAGATGCTGATAATTTAATCTTATCCGGCAATCGATAGGCCATGAATTTTATGAAGCGGGATTAAAACCACTCATCATTCTGATGGAGATAAAAATGGTTGAAATTAAAAGAACAACTTTATTCGGTAAGCTCAACAGCCTTGGTTATAAATCATTGGAGAGCGCAACGGTTTTCTGCAAAATGCGGGGAAACCCCTGTGTGGAAATTGTCCATTGGTTCCAGCAGTTGCTTGAGCATGGCGATTGTGATGTGATTAAAATCCTGAATCATTTTGATGTGGACCAGTCCCGGCTGGCAAAGGATGTCACCACAACCCTTGACAAATTGCCCACGGGAGCATCTTCGGTATCTTCCGTGTCTCCGCATTTAGATGAAATCCTGGAAACGGCCTGGACATTTGCCACCCTGATGTTTGATGAAAACTGTATTAGAACCGGGCAGCTTATTATCGCCATGCTCAATAACAAAGGGGTGGCCGGCATATTCTTGGGCATCTCCCCCGAGCTTTCAAAAATTAAGCTGGAAGCCCTGACCGAAGCGTTTTACAACATTGTCAGCGGTTCTGTTGAAGATTCCTTGGCGTCACAGGACGGAAAGTCCATTACCGCAGGCGCCGGCCCGGGGGAGGCAAGCGGGGCCATGGCACCGGCACAGATGGGTAAACAGCAAGCCCTGGCCCGGTTTTCAGCGGACCTGACGCAAAAGGCCCGAAAAGGAGAAATGGACCCGATCCTGGGACGGGATGACGAGATCCGGCAAATTATTGATATCCTCATGAGAAGAAAACAGAACAACCCCATTCTAACCGGGGAAGCCGGTGTGGGAAAAACCGCGGTTATTGAAGGGTTCGCCCAGAAAATCGCGGCAGGTGACGTTCCGCCGTCCCTAAGGGATG
>JAKSBO010000654.1 GCA_022361095.1 Desulfobacterales bacterium
ATCCAGGGGGCAGGCATACACATAATCGGCAGATCCCACGGCAATATCCCGGTACAGGGTCGTGCCGCTGATCATGGCCACAATGGCCACAACAAGCATTCCGCCGCCGGCCATGCACTGGTAAAAAATGCCTGCACCGTTGAGCAGTGCTTCATCGCTGGTGTAATAATCATAGACGCCAAGGGCATACCAGATTCCCTGCCCGGCCAGCATAAGGAGAATCAGATAGGTGAGCGGATGCCTGAACCGGTACCTTAACTCAAAAGAAAATATGTTGGACATCATAACGGGATTTTTCATAGCAGGCTCCTATCAATCGGCCGGGACCGTTTTGAGGGTATGAAAATAGGTATCCGCCAAACTGGGCGGCTTGGGGGCAAAACCGTCACCGGGGTCTGCTTTGGAACAAATGGTCAGATTAAGCGTTCCCAGGTGGAAGTGGCTGGACAGCACGTCGTTGCGCTCACGATACCCGGCCAGCTCATCCTTTTGAATCGATTTGGTCCACAAAAGGCCGTTAAGGCTTTGTTCAAGCTCTCCGGGGGTGCCCACCCGGAGGACCCGGCCCTGGCCCAGGATGGCCATATTGTTGCAAAGGGTGCTCACATCCTCGACAATATGGGTGGAAAGGATCACCACCGTGTGTTCCCCGATTTCCGAAAGCAGGTTGTAAAAGCGGTTGCGCTCAACCGGGTCCAGGCCGGCAGTGGGTTCATCAACAATAATCAGCCTAGGGTTGCCCAACAGGGCCTGGGCAATACCGAACCGCTGTTTCATGCCCCCGGAAAACCCGCCGATTTTTCTTTTACGTTCATCCCAGAGGTTGACCTTTTGCAGCAGGGCTTCCACCTGGTCTTTTCGTTCGCCGACATTGGCAATCCCTTTTAAATCCGCAATATGAAAGAGCAGTTCCTCTGCGCTCACCGAAGGGTAGACCCCGAACTCCTGGGGCAGGTACCCCAGTTGTCTTCGCAGTTTTTCCGGCTCTGCAAGCACATCAATATCATTGAAACGGACTGTTCCGGAATCTGCGTCCTGCAGGGTGGCGATAATACGCATCAAAGAAGATTTACCGGCCCCGTTTTCACCGAGCAGGCCGAACATGCCGGTCCCGATGGTAAGGGAGACGTCCTTTAACGCTGCGACGTTTCCGGCATAGGTCTTGTTCAAATTTGTTATTTCAAGCTGCATATGTAAGTCTCCGTTCTTTAAATTAGTCATGACACCACAAAAGGAATGGTATAATGACAAATATTTGAATAAAAAACTGTCGA
>JAKSBO010000820.1 GCA_022361095.1 Desulfobacterales bacterium
GGCTACTGCGGGCGCCATGTGTAACAAGACCCGCGGATCAAACGGTTTAGGGAGCAGGTATTCCCGCCCGAATTTAATGTCGGCTTTACCGTATGCCCGGCGAACCGAATCCGGCACATCTTCTTTTGCCAGTTGGGCAAGGGCGTAGACTGCGGCAAGTTTCATCTCTTCATTAATGGCGCTGGCATGGGTATCCAGCGCGCCGCGGAACAGAAACGGAAAACACAGGACATTATTCACCTGGTTATTGTAGTCGGAGCGCCCGGTACCGATGATGACATCCCCACGCACCGATTTTGCTTCGTCCGGGGTAATCTCCGGATCAGGATTGGCCATGGCAAAAACAATGGGATCTTTGGCCATGGTGCGCAGCATGTCGGCGGTCAGCGCCCCTTTCACCGAAACCCCGAAAAAGATATCCGCCCCCTTCATCGCATCTTCAAGGGTGCGGTCATCGGTTTGGGCTGCCAAACGCTCTTTATAGGGGTTCATACCTTCAGTACGGCCTTTATAAATAACCCCTTTGGAGTCGCAGAGAATAAGGTTGTCTTTTTTCACACCCATGGAGATTAAAAGGTTGGCACAGGCAATACCGGCTGCGCCGGCCCCGTTAAAGACCACTTTAATCTCTTCAATTTTTTTTCCAACCAGTTCAAGGGCATTGACCATACCGGCTGCGGCAATAATCGCCGTGCCGTGCTGATCATCATGGAACACCGGAATATTCATGGTTTTTTGGAGCTCTTCTTCAATGTAAAAGCACTCCGGCCCTTTAATATCCTCCAGGTTGATGCCGCCAAAGGTCGGCTCAAGCAATTGTACGGTTCGAATGAATTCATCCGGATCTTTGGTGTTCAGTTCAATATCAAACACATCGACATCGGCAAAACTCTTGAGCAGAACGCCTTTGCCTTCCATAACCGGCTTGCTGGCAAGCGCACCGATATTTCCAAGACCGAGCACTGCCGTTCCGTTGGAAATAACGGCGACAAGATTTCCCTTTGCAGTATATTCATAGGCCATCCCCGGCTCTTTCTCAATAGCCAGGCAGGGCTCTGCAACACCTGGGCTGTAGGCAAGAGAGAGATCTCTGCTTGTTGCGCATGGTTTAGTGGTGATGACTTCAATTTTGCCTTTGCGACCACTCCGGTGATATTCCAGAGCATCAGTGAATTGTGACATTGTTCCTTCCTTTAATATATGATCAGGCAGGTGAGGGGATTGCAAGGTGCGGCTCCAAGATAAAGAGGCACCTGATGACATCTTTATCCGGATACGGGCTTATTTTAAATTGCCGTATGGATAAATTTCCTTTCTTAAAACAAATAAATAGCTCAATTTTCTAAATTTTGTCAAGAACCAAACACCGGTTGAACCAATGGCCCGGAGACTTAAACGCCATACCCGACGTATAATAAAGCCAAGGACCCGGATAAAAAAAGACTCCGTATGTTTTTTATCTTCGGCTCATCATTGAGTTACATTAACTTTAAAGGAATAAAATATATTTTTGCAAAATAAAAATAGGCATTTTAAATCAATCACTTATCAAAAAAAACCTTATCTCAAGACAGGCCCCTTAAAAACACTTGACACAAACGGCCCGCTTAATTAGGTATGTAGCCGATACCCTATGCACAACAAAAAAGACACTAAGGGATTACCGGAAATTACCGTCTTTTATATGTATATTTTTCAGTCGTGTCTTTGTCAGACCGACTGCAAGGAGAGCCTTGATCTAGCGCTTTTAAAAAAAGATAACAAAGGATCTTAAACCATTGGCGGACCGCAAACAGGAAAGCACATGGTTTTTTTTTGCCAAAGGTTCACCAACCACCATTAATTAAAGGAAGAGTTACCATGAAACAAAAACATCTAGTACTTGCAATGTCTGTCACTATTCTGTCGATGCTTCTGGTATCGGGGGCCATGGCGTCCAGCACCTACAAGATCGGAGGCATTTTCTCGGTCACCGGCAGGGCCTCGTTTTTGGGAGACCCTGAAAAGAAAACCATGGAGATGATGGTCGAGCAGATCAATGCCGCAGGCGGCATTGACGGACATATGCTTGAAGCGGTGATTTATGATTCCGAAGGAGATCCTGCCAAAGCCGTTTCCGCCGTCAACAAACTGATCCACAAGGATCGGGTCATCGCCATCATCGGCCCTTCCACCACCCCCACCACCCTGGCAATTGTTAATTTTACCAAGCGCGCCAAGGTACCTTTGATCAGCTGTGCTGCCGGTATCAAAATTACCACCCCGGTTGATCCTTGGGTATTTAAAACCGCCCAGAGTGACTTATTGGCTGTGGCAGCCGTTTATCAGCAGATGCAAGATACCGGTATAAAAAAAATCGGCATCTTAACGGTATCCAACGCCTATGGAGAGAGTGGTAAAAAACAACTTTTGGGCCAGGCAGAAAAATTCGGCATCCAGGTCATCATTGATGAAAGCTTTGGTGCCAAAGATACCGACACCACAACCCAGTTGGCCAAAATCAAGGCGGCCGGCCCGGACGCCATTGTGTGCTGGGGCACCAATCCGGGGCCTGCTGTGGTCGCGAAAAATGCAAGGCAGCTGAAAATTGACATCCAGCTCTACCAGAGCCACGGTGTGGGATCCCCCAAATTCATTGAACTGGCCGGAGATGCGGCCAACGGCAATATCCTGCCCACCGGCAAAATCCTGGTAACCGGCCTCCTGGATGATTCCGACCCCCAGAAAAAAGTACTTGAAGATTATCAAAACGCCTATCAAAATAAATACGCTGCAAATGTATCAGGTTTTGGGGGATATGCCTATGATGCCGTAAACCTTTTGGCAGGCGCATTAAAAGGCAGCGGCGGAGACAAAGAAAAAATCAGGGACAACCTGGAAGCCACCAAAGGCTACGTGGGTGCCACAGGCGAATTCAATTTCACCACCGAGGACCATAACGGCCTCTCCCCGGCCGCCTTTGTCATGGTAAAGATCCAAAACGGGACTTGGACGCTGTTAAAGTAACAAGGGGACTTTATCTAAAAAAATGCAAGAAATTATTCAATATCTGTTTTCAGGCATTACCACCGGTGCGGTATATGCCGTGATCGCCGTGGGACTGTCCATGCTGTACAGTTCCACGGAGCTGATCAACTTTGCCCACGGTGAATTTGTCATGATCGGCGCTTTAGTCATGGTGACGTTGTGGGTACGTTTGGGGATTCCGCTGCCCCTGGCCCTTGGGGGCGCGGTAGCAGCCGGCTGTGTACTGGGGCTGTTATTTGAACGGCTTGCCATCCGTACGGCTAAAAACCCTGAACCGATCACCCTTATTATTATTACCGTGGGAGCAGGTATTTTCTTGAAAGGAGCGGCCATGATCGCCTGGGGAAAGGACCCCTTCAGCATGCCCTCCTTTTCCAGCCATGAATCCATTGAAATTTTGGGCGCCGCCCTTCTGCCCCAGAGTATCTGGATCGTCAGCGCTGCCCTGGTGCTGGCAGGCGGCATCCATCTGTTCTTGAAACAGACACTCACCGGCAAAGCCATGGTGGCCTGTGCCGTTAACAAAAAGGCGGCCTGGCTGTCGGGAATTCCGTCTGAAAAAATGGGGATTCTGGCCTTTGGCATCAGCACCGGGTGCGGGGCAGTGGCAGGGGTTTTCATTGCCCCCATTACCATGAGCTCCTATGACATGGGCACCATCCTTGGGCTCAAAGGGTTTTGTGCCGCCATGATCGGGGGGCTTGGCAGTCTGTGGGGCGCTTTTGCAGGCGGACTGCTCCTGGGCATTCTGGAATCCTTAGGGGCAGGCCTTATATCCTCAGGATTAAAGGACGCCATCGCCTTTGTGCTCCTGCTCCTGATTCTTTGCATCCGGCCGGGCGGACTGTTCGCGGCCAAAGAGGCCAAACGGTTTTAAATTATGACGGAGAAGAAAAAAAACATCTGGATTGAATATTTAGGTTTTATCTGTGCGGTGTCCGTATTCGGACTGGCCACGGAAAACACCTATTATCTTCAGATCATGACTTTTATCGGGATCAACACCCTCCTGGGCTTAGGCCTGAACATGCTCATGGGGTACACCGGCCAGGTCTCTTTGTGCCATGCGGCCTTTTACGGCATCGGAGCGTATACCACAGCGATCCTTTCGGGTACCTACGGCCTAAACCCCTGGCTGGCCCTGTTCTGCGCCGTGGCTGCCGCCGTGCTTATTGCATTCATTGTGGGGCTTCCCACGTTGCGCCTTTCCGGTTATTACCTGGCCATGGGCACCCTTGGGTTCGGCATGATCGTCAACATTGTAATCCGGGAGTGGGCCGACGTCACCGGCGGTGCATCGGGATTTGTTGGGATTCCGGTACTGGAGGCTGGTTCCCTGGTCTTCATGGCCGGGCCCGGGTATTATTTTCTTGTCTGGGGCATTGTGCTTGCCGCCATGATCATTTGCCACAGACTTCTTGCCTCACGCACGGGCCGGGCGCTCCGGGCCATCCATGACGGAGAAAAAGCTGCCGTTGCCATCGGCATAAACACCCATGTTCTGAAACTTCAAATATTTATGTTCTCAGCCGCCCTAGGCGCAGTTGCAGGATTTTTGTACGCCCATTTTGTTCTTTTTATCAGCCCGGAATCCTTTGGCTTCATGTTCTCCATCAAAATCGTCACCATGGTGGTGATCGGCGGCATGGCAAGTGTATGGGGTGCGCTGCTCGGCGCGGCCGTTCTCACCCTTCTGCCCGAAGTCCTCCACGGATTTGCCGAATATGAAATGATCGTTTTCGGAACTGTTTTAATGGTTGTCATGATATTCATGCCCCAGGGCCTGACCCGGGGGATCATGGATATCCTTCGGACCGCCGGGAGGGGCAGGAGGGCCAAAGCATGATACCGTCACAACAGACAGGTGCAATCCGGACCGAACAAATCCTTGAGGTGCAGAATCTAACCAAGATGTTCGGTGGGGTTACGGCCCAGGATCAAATCAGTTTCGCCGTTGAAAAAGGCATTGTATGCGGACTGATCGGCCCCAACGGGGCGGGAAAGACAACACTGTTCAACATGATCACCGGTATTTACCAACCCGATGCCGGCAAGGTGGTCTTCAATGGAAAAAACATCAGGAAAACACCGGTTCACAGGCTGGTAAAAGAAGGGGTGGCCAGGACCTTCCAGCATGTAGAGCTCTTTTGCTCTATGACGTTGCTGGAAAATATCATGGTGGGAATGCACGTGCGCACGAGAGCCGGCTTCTGGGCAGCCGTCACCCGAATACCGGCTCAGAAAAAAGAAGAGCGGCATGCCCGCCGGCGCGCAGAAGCGCTCCTTGAGTTCACTGGTCTTGCAGCCGATGCTGATAAAATGGCAGGCGATTTGCCTGCAGGACGCCAAAAAACCGCACAAATCGCCCGGGCACTGGCTTCGGAGCCCCTGCTGCTGCTCCTTGACGAACCGGCCGCCGGGTTGAATCCGGTTGAAACCCATGCCCTTGGCAAACTGATCCTGAAAATTAAACAATCCGGCATCACCATGATGCTGGTGGAACATGACATGAGCCTGGTTATGGGAATATCTGATAAAGTGGTCGTTCTGGACCAGGGGAAAAAACTTGCCCAAGGCACACCCCGGCAGATCCAGAGCAATGAGGCGGTGATGTCGGCTTACTTAGGCAACGGATAATATGTGGATGAGAACTCACCCTTATATTTAGGTTACAAATTTCCTTGCGCCTTGCAGTTGTGCAAGTTCTCATCCAAATAAAACGGTCGGACAAAATTTTATTATGCTGAAAATTAAAAACCTGAGATGCTGTTACGGAAATATTGCCGTGGTGCACACCGTGAGTCTTTCGGTGAGGCAGGGGGAGTTGATCTCCATCATCGGTGCCAACGGTGCAGGCAAAAGCACCCTTTTATCAGCGGTGTGCGGCCTGTTAAAAAACTGGACCGGGGAGATTGAGTTCAAAGGCCGGGCCCTTAACGGCATGTCCGCCCCGGCCATTGTCAGGCAGGGTATCAGCATGGTGCCCGAGGGCCGGCAGATCTTTTCACCCTTAAGTGTTATGGATAATCTGAAAATGGGGGCATATACCCGGTTCAAGAAAGATGGAAAAAACCGTGTGGCCCAGGATCTTGACGTGGTGCTTCAGATGTTTCCCATATTAAAGGAGCGGGCGGACCAGCTTGCCGGCACCCTGTCGGGCGGTGAGCAGCAGATGCTTGCCATCGGCAGGGCTTTGATGGCGCGCCCTGCCCTGCTCGTCCTGGACGAACCCTCCATGGGCCTTGCCCCCAAAATTGTGGAGATGATCTTTTCCACGATCCGGGATCTGTCACACAGCGGTGTAACCATTCTTCTGGTGGAACAAAATGCCAGGGCCGCGCTGAAAATTTCCGACCGGGGCTATGTGCTCGAAACAGGTAAAATGGTGCTCCAGGGCAGTGCAGACGAACTGCTGGTGGATGATGATGTAAAACGCGCGTATTTAGGCAAGGATTATGGTGACTTTTTGGACGAAAGGAATCAATAATGTCCGAACAAATTAATTTGACCCCAGACATGGATGACAACGATAAGGCCCAGCGCCAGCTTGAACGCCTGCAAAGCACATTAAACCGGGCATGCAAAAATGTCCCCTTCCACCGCAACCGCATCCGGGAAGCCGGCCTTTCGGACATTACCGGGCTTGGAGACATCCAAAAGCTGCCCTTTATGGACAGAACCCACCTGGCCACCCATTACCCCTACGGACTCTTTGCCGTTCCGTTGCGGGATATTGTGCGCATCCACACCGCGCCGGGCTCCGGCACCAGCCCCTCCATCAGCGGATATACCAAGACGGATCTCATGATCTGGAAAAAAATGGTTGCAGGCGCCTATGCCGAAGCCAATGTAACGGACAGGGATATTATCCTGATCCATCTGCCCCCCGGCCTTGCCAACTGGGCAAGGGATTACAAAAACGGGGGAGAGGCCGTTGGGGCCGGCGTAATTCCCAATTCGCCTCTATCTGTGGCCAAAACCCTGATGGTACTCAGGGATTACAAGGTAACAACCCTTGTCAC
>JAKSBO010000314.1 GCA_022361095.1 Desulfobacterales bacterium
AAAGCGTGTTCAGTGAAAAAGCTTTGTTCCTGTTTTTTTAACATAAGGCCGATCAGAAATACGCCCAGGTACGTTGCTGCGCCAACCGGCAATGCCACGGCCTTTAGTAATGCCCAACCGGTTTCAATGTTTTCAATAAAAAGGAACCCCGGGAATAACGCCATAGTTGCAAATAATGAACTGATGGCTGATTGTTGTACGGATTCAAAATTTTTTTTGGATCTGTATAGAACTGTTCCCATTATTGCAGACGCCGTGGCATTGATAACGCCTCCTATAGCTCCGCTTCCCCCAAGATAGAGTCGAAACGCTCCGGTTATAGCGGCACTGACGCCTGCTGATACAGGCCCGCCAAAAGCACCACTCAGGATAATGATGGTATTTCTCTGATCAGCAAATACACCTTCCAATATGGAAATTCGGGAATACATGCAGCCAATGGCAAACAAACCGAACGAGACACCTGTCAATAACTGGCGGTGTACCCAAAACAATTTATGGCATTTCCGGATCAGATAGTTATAAAAGGCAATCAAAGCGATGAATATCGCAAGATTGTTAAATAACGTAAAGAATAATGCAATGCCACGGGTCATAGATAATGCCTGATTACAAAATTAGGTTTGGAATGTTACACATGGTACCCAAAACAGTGAAAATATCAAAATCGAGGTTGTGCCTTTGGCTTAACATAACGGCACATACCGTTTGGGGCCGATCTGCCCCCGGGCTTGGCCCCGCAACAAAGATAGGACGAATCCCGTTACTTGTTGCAGACGTTCATATAACAGCCACGGGCTGACCTGACATATCAGTTGCCAGGTACAGCCCACAACAAAGCCTGAAAGATCTGAGTAACTTACCCAGACTTTTTTATAAAAACCATAGATGCCCCTTTATCGCAACATTGGCGTGGCGATCCGATAATCTTAACGTGCTTACAATTCTCAAAAAGCCCTGGTAAAAAATGGGGAATCAGGCAAGTATAGCAGAGTAACAGGCTTTACAGGTACCCTGTTGTTGCGTATTGTCTTATCATACTCAATTTAATGGGTGCGGGCAAGATCAAAGCAAAGAGATTCTTCCTTTGAACGCTGCACCCGAAAATTTGAACTATAATTCTTGGAGTTTAATATGTTATTGAATTTTACATTTCACAATCCGACAAAAATTTATTTCGGAAAAAAATCTTTGGATAACCTGACCCCCGAACTAGCCGATTATGGGGAGACCGTTCTTTTGACCTATGGCAAAAACGCCGTCAAGGCCATCGGCCTTTACGATCAGGTGATCGCTATTCTGAAAGATGCCGGAAAAAAGGTGATTGAGCTGTCCGGCGTTATGCCCAATCCGACCTATGCCAAATTGATGGAAGGTGTCAAGCTTGTAAAAGATCATAACGTTGATTTGATATTGGCTGTGGGCGGCGGGTCCGTCATTGACTGTGCCAAGGGCATTTCCGTATCCGCCTATTGTGAGGAAGATCCCTTTGAAACATACTGGCTGCAATATAAAGGCCTGGCCAACAAGATTGTTCCCGTGGCCTCTATTCTGACAATGGTGGGTACGGGATCGGAGATGAACGGCGGCTCGGTCATTACCCATGAAGAAAAGAAAATCAAGGCAAGCAGGGTTTTTTCTGCAGATGTCTACCCCAAATTTTCCATTCTGAATCCGGAATACACGTTTCCGGTACCCCGGTATCAGATGGTCAGCGGGGTGTTTGACATCATGTCTCATCTGATGGAGCAGTACTTTAGCGGCACTGACAACAATACAACAGACTATATCATTGAAAGTCTGTTTAAATCATCCATTGATAATCTCCGTGCGGCCCTGAAAAATCCCGAAGATTATGAGTCCCGCAGCAACCTGATGTGGAATGCCACCCTGGCCTTGAATACCCTCACAGGACTTTCAAAACGCCAGGATTGGCAGGTTCACATGATCGAGCACCAGCTCGGGGCATATACGGATTGTGCCCACGGCATGGGGCTTGCTGCAATTTCACTGCCTTATTACCGCCTTATTTATCCGGACGGGCTGGATAAATTTGTCCGGTTTGCCACTGAGATTTGGGGTGTTTCTTCCGAAGGAAAGACAAAGGAGGTTATTGCAGAGGAAGGTATCGATGCCATGGAGCGTTTCCTGAAAGAATGCGGTATCGTCACCAATCTCAGAGACCTGGGGGCTACAAAAGAGATGCTTCCTAAAATTGCCGAATCTACGTTTATTCTCAGCGGTGGTTACAAGAAGCTGAAACGTGATGATATCTTAGGTATTCTGAACGCCTGCTTTTAAAAATAAATATGAGATGAAAATGCCTGTCGTTCATCGCATACTGATAAATTTGAACGTGATAAAATGTGCCCGGGCAATACAAATACAGGCAAGCTGTAAGCCGCTTAATACCGGTGCCGGGAAACCATGGCCTTCTGCCCCTTGATACATTGGAAGAGCGGGCAACGGCACCAGGAAAGCGATTCTTTTCTGGTGCCGTTTCAAGGCTTATACTTTAAATTGGTTTACGGTTATGGTTAAGGTATCCGAGAGAGCCTTAAGATCGTTGGCACTGGTCGATATCCGGTTGCTGGCATCTGTCATTTCATCGGAGGAACTGCTGACCTCTGAAATATCCTGTGCAATCTGTTTAGCCACATCAGCGCTTTGGGACACATTTTCCGTAACCTCTTGGATTCCTGTGGAGGCCTGGTTTACATTTTCAGATATTTCCCGGGTTGTGGCCGATTGTTCTTCAACCGAGGCGGCAACATTATCTATCATTTTATTTACACCGGTGATGGCCTCGGTGATTGTCTGGATTTCATCAACAGTGTCATGGGTTGAGGATTGAATGTTCTCCACGCGGTCCTTGATTTCCTGTGTCGCCTCGGCCGTCTGTTGGGCCAGGCTTTTGATCTCGCTGGCGACAACAGCAAAACCCTTACCTGCTTCACCTGCCCGGGCCGCTTCTATGGTGGCGTTCAGAGCCAGCAGGTTGGTCTGCTCTGAGATATCGGTGATCGTTTCCACCACCTTCCCGATTTCCTGGGCTGCGGTGCTCAGCATGCCGATATTCTTCGAGGCAGACTGGGTCTTTGATACCGTTTGGTTACTTGTTGCCCTGGTTTGATCCGTATTTTGGGCAATTTCATTGATCGTTGATGTCATTTCCTCTGCAGCGGTTGAAACCATGCCGATATTGGTGGCTGATTGCTCTACGGCAGAGGCTACAGATATAATGTTGCCGCTCATCTGTTCTGCTGCCGCTGCAACGGCACCTGATTTTTCAGACATGGTATTGGCTCCCTGGGATACCGTGTCCGAAATAGAAATAAGACCGGAAGAGGCCTTATCCAGGCCTTTGATGTCATTGGCAACGCCGGATATGATTGTTTGAAGCTTTTCGACAAAAAGATTGAACCAGTTTGCCAGTTCTCCAATTTCGTCCTTTCGGTCCGACGGCAGGCGCATGGTCAAATTTCCTTCACCCTGGGCAATATCTTTGAGTCCTGCCACAATCCTATTGATGGGTGCCACAATGGAATTGGCAAGAACAAACACAATAGCCACGAATATAACCATGGAAATAACGCTGATGAGAATGGCGGTGTTAGCCAGTTGCTTGGCCCCTGCCTGAACTTTGTCGATGGGGGCGAGGATAGCGAAGGACCAAGGCTTGTTAACTTTGCCTATGGTGATGGGAACAAATTGCATCATTGCCATGGTCGCTGTTTTTACGGATTTTTCATATAAAGTGTATTCTTTGCCGTTGGCAATGGCGGCTATTAAACTGTCATTGCCACCATATTTCCGTATATTTTTTCCTCGCAGCTCTGATTTGGGATGGGAGACAAAAAGACCGCTGTTGGATACCAGGAACCCGTATCCGGTCTCGTAGGGTGAAATTTCCGAGATCATAGTATCTAGAAAATTCAGGGAAATATCCACACCGGCGACACCAATCGTTTGTCCATTAACACTGATGGGAACGCAGACAGAAGTGATGAGCATCTTTTTGCCGTCAATCTCGTAAAGATAGGGCTCCATAATCGCCTCCCGGCCTGTTTCGAAGGGAACCAGGTAATAATCGCCGTCTCCGGGCACCGTATACGAGACCAGGGGCTCTATGGCGATGGCGCCACCTGCCCGGTACCAGTAGGGAATAAAACGGCCGGTGGCATCATGTCCCTGGGTTCCTGAATATTTCATATCCATGCCATCCAGGGCATTGGGTTCCCAGCAGGACCATACGCCCAGAAAATCCGGATTTTGTTCCAATACCCGGCGCAGGATATCGTTAAACAGTTTACGGTTCGGGGTGTCGGAATTTATTTTTACAGCCTCAAACATATGGGCAAGGATCCTTGCGGCATCCATAGCGCCTTCGATGGAAATCTGTACCTCTCTGCTGTACCGGCCGGCCATTTGTCTGACGGTTTCAAGTGCCTGGGTTTCACTCTGGCTTTTTGCCTTTACTGTAACGTAGCCGATGGTCACAGTAAAACTTATCAGGGCAACAGAGCAAACAGCCAGCAGCAGCCGGGTTCTTAATTTTATTTTTTTCAGCATTTTTTCTCCTTTTTTATAAAGTGTCTATACTTAAACGGTCACAGCACGTCTTTGGACTATTCTTACTCGAATTTAGGACCACAGCAAAGATAGAGAGAAACCAGATACTTGCCGGCGATTTTTTATAACGGCCATGGGTCGACCTGGTCTATCAACACCCAGGCTCAGCCCACAACAAAGTTTGAAAGATCTGAGTAGCTTACACAGACTTTCTTATAAAAAAGAGTATTAATCTGATACGATACAAGCATGGTTGCGAACCGTACCTTAAAGTTCAGGATTGCATGTCAACTAATGTATAATATATTTTAAAAATAGATCTTTTTCCAATATTATTTTAAGGTTGACCGCACTGTTGGAAACCAGTGCTTTTTATCCTTTGATTTAGCTTGGCCGGGCAATCCCACAAAACTGAGCTTTGCAACCGGGTAAGATTTTCCATAACCGATCCTGTGCCGTCTTGACCCATTTGATAGGGCCGGATATAAAAATAAGCACATGATACTCTACTGTTTTGTTCGTGTTTTTTCTTTATTGGGGGGGATATATGAAAATAAGATACAATTCACCTGTGGTCCTGACCTATGCGTTTCTGGCATTGATCTGCCTTGCCCTGCCGGTCTCAAAATTTCTGGGATTCAGCCTGGCATCGCCTTCCCGGCCGGCGCTTTATGAGCCTTTGTTTTATGCAAGGCTCTTTACATATGTTCTGGCCCATGCAGGATGGCTTCATTTTAAAGGCAATCTGCTCATGATTCTTTTGTTGGGACCGCTTCTGGAAGAAAAATACGGTTCATGGCTGATTTTTGAAATGATGGTGATCACTGCTGCGGCCACCGCCTTGATCAGTGCGGTGATTTTTCATACCTCCATTGTGGGGGGCAGCGGCCTGGTGTTTATGATGATTTTGCTCAGCTCTTTTTCAAATTTCAGAAACAGGGAAATTCCTTTGTCCTTTATTCTGGTGGCCGTGATTTATATTGGAGCTGAATTGACACAGGCGTTTAATAATGACCATATTTCCCATTTCGGCCATCTGGCGGGCGGCATTTTTGGCGCGGGGTTCGGGTTTTTAAGAGGGCGAAATCGGTAAGGTCCGGTCTTTGAGGCAGGCATAAATGTCCGTGGCAGGAACTGCTCCCTGGCGCAGGATTTTGGACGGTGTGCAGGTCACATCAACAACTGTTGAACCTGCACCGCCTTGAACCGGACCCGCGTCCAGAACCAGATCGGTTTGTTCAATAATTTCATCCGCAAGCATATCTGTCCGGGTGGCCCCGGGGTGGCCGGACAGATTGGCACTGGTGCCGGTGACAGGGAAATCAACGCTGTTGACCAGCGCTTTGGCCACTGGATGCCGGGGCAAACGAACGCCAAGTTTCCGGCGTCCTGCCGTGAGTTTGGCGTTCACACAATCCGCCGCATTAAAGACCAGGGTCAGGCCGCCGGGCCAGAATCTGTCCATGAGTATCCTGGCCGTATCCGGAATGGCCGTAACAAGGCTGTCAAGCTGGTCCCTGTTTTTTATCAGAACCAGAATGGGGTTGTGGCGGGGGCGTTGTTTAAGGCGGAAAACTTTTTCAACGGCACCAGGGGACAACGCATTGGCCGCCACCCCGTATAGACAGGCCGCCGGGAAAATCACCAGGCCGCCGGTGTTAATTATCCCGGCGGCCTGGTTTATGGTGTGGTGATCCGGGTGGTCTTTGTCCACCCGGATGATTTTATTTTGAACCATTTTTGATGTATTAAATTACAAGACAACGGCATCAGGCAAACGATGCGGCTTTTTGTGCCACCTTGTCCGCCATCTCCTTTTTAAACGCTGCAAGCTTTTCCGCCACCACCGGATCAGATACCCCGATGATCTGGGCTGCCGTGATGCCTGCATTCTGGGCGCCTGATTTACCTATGGCCATGGTGGAGACCGGGATGCCCGGGGGCATCTGCACCGTTGCCAGAAGCGCATCCATGCCTTGAAGGGCGCTGGAGTCAATGGGTACACCGAGAACGGGCAGGGTGGTGTGGGCGGCGATGACCCCGGCCAGATGTGCCGCATGT
>JAKSBO010000316.1 GCA_022361095.1 Desulfobacterales bacterium
ATTTTCCAATAAATTAATTCTTAAGAGCGTGAAACTTTAAGGGGGTATATTGGGTTTCTGCAAATGAACGGTTATGTTGCGCAAAACCTGGCAAAGCCATTTTACACAGCTTCCCTGCTGCGTTTGGTCTCAAACGCCATTTGTTTGATTTATGGTTCTTGGCGATCCTCCTGAATCAGATTTAGTCCGTTTTTTTATAAAAGAGAAGCTATCTTTTGCAGGCTAAAAGTTACTATGCTTCACCCTGCATAATTTTGAAAACCTTGCCACCCCTTCTAATTGCATCGTTTCAAACCATACCCACGCATCCGCTCCGAAATGAGGTTTTCAATGCCTGCCTGTAAAGTTGCCCTGCAGTTGGGTTGCAGGGCTTTGAAAATTTTATAACAAGGCGTTGTTTGAATCTGCCGGAGCGCCGCCCCGGTCCGATTCGGTATAGTCTCTGACCACCCGGGCCATCCGGATGCGGTAGGATTTAAACAAGCTGCCTTTTCCGCTTTTCTGGGCGGCACGGTGTTCCATGACGTTACGCCAGTTTTCAATGGAAGCCTCGTTCTCCCAGAAGGAAAGACTGAGGATCTTGTTCTCTTCCACCAGGCTCTGGAACCGTTCAATGGAGATGAATCCGGGGCGGTTTTCCAGGAATTTACGAAGATTGGCCGCAAATTCAAGGTATTGTGCCTTTCCGGCCCGGGTGGGGGTTACTTCAAATATAACTGCGTACATAGATTTTCTCATGATATAAGTTGATCGTGAATGGGCAGCGGTCAGGCCAGGCTTTCCTTTAGCCGGTCCAGGCCGGTGACCGTAATGTCCGGTTCAATGCCCCAGGGATCAAATACCGTTTCCGTTGATCTTCTGACCCAGGCGGCATGCATGCCGGCGGATACCGCACCGATGACGTCAAAGGGATTGCCTGATACCAGCCAGGCATCTCCGGGGGCGGCCCCGGTGGTGTTGAGAAAATGGGCATAGACCTTGGGATCCGGTTTAAATGAGCCCACGGGGTCCACGCTGACCACCCCATGGAATAGTTCTCTGATGCCGGCGGACAGAAGCAGGGTCTCTACGGCTTCGGCGGTGCCGTTGGAAAAGGCGTATAGCTTGTGGCCGGAAGCTTTCAGCTCCTCCAGGGCCGGGCCTGCATCGGCAAAGGCCGGCAGTGTCCGGTAGCCCTGCATCAGGGTTTGGACCGCCTTCGTTTCCGGCCGGACCCCGTAGGTCCGGCAGGTGTATTCCAGGGCGTCCCTGGTGCACCGGGCAAAGGTGTCGTACCGTTTCATCAGGCCCCGGCGGAAGGAATATTCAAGTTGTTTCTCCCGCCATGTCTTGGAAAATTCGGCAGCCCGGTCTCCGGCCATGTCAGCCAGGCGGTCCACCAGCCCGTGGGTGTCGATCAATGTGCCGTATACGTCAAATGCAAAGGTCAGCGTCATTTTACCTCCTTATTTTTAATGCTTAACAGGCCAGCCCCTGTTCCAGGGCGATGAGTTTTTCCTTGATGGCCAGGCCGTGGGCAAAGCCCGTGAGGCTGCCGTTGGCCCCCACCACCCGGTGGCAGGGGATGATCAGGGGAATGGGGTTTTTCCCATTGGCCGCACCCACGGCCCGGGAGGCCTTGGGATTGCCCAGTTTCCTGGCGATCTCACCGTAACTGGCCAGGCTGTTGTAGGGGATGGTACGCAACTGCTCCCATACTTTTTTTTGAAATGTCGTGCCTGCCGGGTTCAAGGGGATATCAAAAGTCTCCCGCTTGCCCCCAAGGTATTCCAGAATCTGGGCTTGGGCATCTTCAAAAAATTCCGGCTTGAATTCCCAGGATTCCTGGATCTCAAACTGCCGGCTTCCCTCTCCTGTGTTCAGGTGAAGATGGGCCAGCCCCTTTTCGTCCCCGGCAAGAATAATTTCGCAGAACCGGGTGTTAAATTTTGTAAAGTACATACGTTTTCCCCTATTGGTTCCACAAACAGAGGGCGGCGTAGGCCCGGTAAGGCCGCCATTTTTCCGCCATCTTCAGTATCTCTTTTTTGCCCGGGCGCTTCCCGTTTTGTTCCAGGGCCTTAATGATGCCCAAATCTGTGGCCGGAAAACTGTCAAGCATGCCCATTCCCCGCATGGCCACGTAGTTCACCGTCCATTCCCCGATGCCTTTTAGGGCAGAGAATTCCTTATGGAAATCCTCAAAGGCCTGGTTGGGATTCAGGGAGAATGCCTTGTCC
>JAKSBO010000107.1 GCA_022361095.1 Desulfobacterales bacterium
CGCTTGACCGGCAGCAGATAATACGACATAAATATAATATTACAGTTCCCAGATCCATGAACTCGGGCCACAAATTTCTGATTTCGAGATTTCCAGGAGGAGCCATGAAAATTAGTGCGGTCACTGTCCGTGTAAAAAAGGCGTTTGTAAACGAATTTATCGAAGCCAGCAAATTGCACCAGGCCAATACGGTAAAAGAGGAGGGCAACCTGCGGTTCGACTTCCTTCAGTCCCTTGACGATCCGACCTTGTTTCTTTTTTACGAAGCCTACAGGTCCCAGGACGATATTGAGCTGCACAGGAATGCTGATTCTTACAGGACATGGCGAAAAACCGTGGATTCCTGGATGGCCGTTCCCAGGGTTGGTATTGGATTCAGGCCACTGGCACCGGATGACGGTGAGCAATTCAGGTACCCCTGATTGTCTCCGGATCTGTCCCGAATTACCCCCTTTTTTCGTACTCTGACAGATTTGATTTGTAGCCTTCCCGGCCTGTCTTATGTATGTGCCCCCATTGCCTGGATATCCTGTTTTTCTGGGGCTGTATCTATCTAAATTACAGCTATAGGAGGGTATACCATGGAAAAAGAACAACTGGTCGAGGCCTTGTCCCGGGAATTCACCACCTTGAGGGCGCAGTGCAAAGTGCAGTCCGGTGATTTTTCGCCGGAACGTGTCATTGGCCGGCAAAAACAGATCACCGAAAAAACCGCAGCGCTCACCGCATATCTTGCACATGCGCCATATTCGTCTGCCAAAGCTGCCGCAGCCGACTTAGACATGGCCAGAGAGGAGATTTTGCTCGGGTATAAACTGATCCAGCGAACCCGTGCCGCAGCCGATGCGATCCGGTTGTCGGTCAATGGCGATTATCTGAATATTGTCAGGCATTATTTTACCGGCCGGACCTATGTGGTGGTCTTTTTTACCGGCCTTGCCTGTCCCGGGCGATGCAGTTTCTGTCCCAACGTGACAATCCAGCCGGACGGCAGCCGGCAGCTTTCTCTCTATGGCGGCCGCCAGGTTAATTCAATGTCTTCCGTCAATATCGAATCGGTTTTTCGGGATATCGATAAAATTACGCGCAAAGACACCTCAATTCTGGTGAAAATCTCCGGAGGGCTGGAGCCGTTGACCGATCCGGACACCATGGCAGTTATTCTGAACCATGCCGAAGCCATGGGAATTCATGTTAAATTGTTCACCAACGGCATTCTGCTGAATACCCCCCGGCTTAGGCGCCTGGCCCTGAGAGCCGGAGATGTGAGAGTCAGCCTGAGTATGGTTGATGAAGATGCTTATGGAGAACTGATGTTCGGCAATGATGCAACCCGCAGGAGGCAGTATGGGTTACCCGTAGTGCTTGAGAATCTGCGCGCTCTTGTAAAGGAACGGAACCGCCTGGGAACCCGTACCCGAATCGGCATCAATACCGTTGTCCTGGAAGAGAATCACAGGGACCTGGAACGGTTCGTCCATATGGCTAAAGATCTGGGGTTGGATTATGTTGATTTCAAACCCAATTATTTTTCAACCTACACACCACAAACCCTCAAGGCAATTTCAGACCAGAGAGACAGCGTAAAGGCACAGAGCGGCAAGGGTATCGATATCTACTTCGCCGGATCCCTGTCAGGGGAAAATATGTTCTGGCATCACCGGGATGGTGAATGCGAACCCCACAAGCAGTCTAAGTTTAAAATGTTCATTACCCCCGGAGGGGATTGCAGCCCGGTCCATCACGGCGCCTTTCCCCGGGGGCGGGCAACGTCCGATACCGGCGTCGCCCCATATTCCATCGGCAGGATTGGTGAAGACGCTTCTCTTTTGGACCTGATCAGCAACATGCCGTGTCTGCCGGGTTTGCGGTATGAGAGACTGAACCCTTTTGAACATATGCTGGCCTTGGAAATTAAACGGGAAGAACAGGACCGGGCATGGGGTATCCCGGAGAGCTGCAACCCCTATCATTTTTCCAAGGGCGATACGCTGCCCCGGGAGATCCTGGAGAATCCTTTGCTGCATTAAGGATTTATTCCCCGATTGCATACTGGGGGAATGTATGCTTGATGATCCGGTTTTTGTTAATTTGCCCAACTTCGGCGCTGGAAACAATTTTTAACCCTCAAAATATATTGTATATTCCTTTGGTTAAAAATTGTTTCCGCCTTGAATTTGAACACATTCACTAGAAACCGGATTATCGAGTTATAAGTACGGCCTTTTTTAGATTTGACTCACATACGCATATTCACTATGTTTTGTTTTTATGGGCGGATCATTGCTGATATTTAAACCGTTTGATCCAAGCAGGAGTGCGATGAAAACAAAACAAAACCCGGGTCTGTCCGGACATGACATACTGACGCAAACCGGACGGATTCCGGCGGATATGATGTGGTTGGTCTCATTTTCCCGCCTGTGCCGCCGTGTCATGCTCCATGCCGTTGACACCGCCGCTCTTTTGGATACCATCGTAAGTGTCGTGGAAAATCAGACGCCGTATTATACGGTGTGTTTCAACGCTTTTTTCTCACCTGAATCCGGTTTACATCACAGTGACATGGGCACTGCCCATAACGATGTGGATATCCTTTCCGGAATTTGCGTAACCCCAAAAATAAAACACCTCAATACGGTCACGGACACGGATTTTCCCAAAGCCGTTCAGGAGCGCCTGGGCCTGGCGTCCGGGACCATGGCCACGGCGTTTTATTTCCCCATAAACGGGCCTTGTGAAAAAGGGGCCAAAGGGGCCAGGCGCCTGGTTTTTTATGCCCCAAGCGGGTATGTACCTGCCGATCAGGAAATCGGTGTGTTACAAGAGATATCCACGGACCTTGGCGCAACCCTGAACCGGTTGGACAAATCCAAGGGGGGTGAGGACCGGATTCTGGAATTGACCCGGCAAAAGGAGATGTACCACAGCGTTTTCGAAAATACCGGCACCGGCACCATCATCATTGACCCGGATATGCTGATCCTTTATGTGAATGCCAAATTCATGGATCTGGTGGGGCTTGAGCGTAACGAAATCGAGAACCGGATGCGGTGGTCCCAGTTTGTGGTGCCCGGTGACAATGAAATGATGCAAAATTACCATTACGGCCGGCGAAAGGGGAGTGCCGGTATACCCACTGAGTACGAGTGCCGGATTTTTGCCAAGTCCGGGGACATTCGGTATATCGATATGAAGGTGGGCATGATTCCCGGTACCGGCAAAAGCATTGCGTCGTTTATGGATATAACAAAAAGAAAGCTTGCCGAGAATCGCCTGAGGCAAAGCGAGGCCCGGCTCAGTGATGTCATTCGCACTTTTGAGGGATTGATCTATACGACATCCGGAGACTACCGGGTTGAGTTCATGAATGACGCATTACAGGAAAAGGCGGGCCGAAGCGGGGTGGGGGAAAAATGTTACCGGGTGGTACACGGCCTGGAGTCTCCGTGCCCAGGGTGCCGGCTTGGGGTGGTGCTTTCGGGAGAGACCCGCAGGTGGGAATTGAAAAGCCCCAGGGACGGCCAATGGTACTGGTCCATCCAGTCTCCGGTGTACGACAACCGGGGGCGGATTGTCAAAGCCCGGACCATCCACATGGACATCACCGACAGAAAACGCCGGGAGGAGCGGATCAGCGAAGATGCGGATCTGCTCAGAAATGAAAACATCGTTCTCCGGTCGGCCATGAAGGAACGGTACCGGTTCGAAAATATTGTGGGCAAAAGCCGGGCCATGCAAAAGGTTTATGAACTGGTGGTGCGGGCGGCTGCAAGTAACGCCCATGTGATTATCCATGGTGAATCAGGCACCGGAAAAGAGCTGGTGGCCCGGGCGATTCACAATTTGAGTAACCGGTGTAAAAAAAAATTTGTGCCTGTCAACTGTGGAGCGATCAGCGAACATATTATAGAGAGTGAGTTTTTCGGTTACCGCAAGGGGGCGTTCACCGGCGCAGAAAAGGACAAGGCGGGGTTCCTCGGCTCGGCTGACGGCGGAACCTTGTTCCTGGATGAAATCGGGGATATCGCCCTCAACCTTCAGGTCAAGCTGCTTCGGGCCATTGAAGGCGGAGGGTACACCCCTGTGGGCGGGAACCAGGTGATTAAACCTGACCTGAGGATCGTGGCTGCCACCAACAAGGACCTTAAACGCCTGGTGGAAAAAGGCTTGATGCGGGAGGATTTTTTCTACCGGGTGCATATTATTCCCATTCGGCTCCCGGCCCTGCGGGACCGCAAGGAAGATATTCCATTGCTGGTGGACTATTTCTTATCCGCCTTTGGTGATGAGGGTGATATTCTCCCCGTGGGGGGCAAAATCATGGAAGATTTTCTTCGGCACGACTGGCCTGGAAATGTCCGGGAACTACAGAATGTGCTTCACCGTTATGTCACCCTGGGGAAAATTGATTTTACCGGTAATTCGTCTGAGCACAGGGCGGATTGCACTAAACAGGTCGGTTTTGTCCAGGCCCCCCCTGATCCCTGCGGGGCCTTGCGTGAGATTGTGGAGGCGTATGAAAAGGGGATCATTCTCAAAGCCCTGGAGGAGAACCGGTGGCAAAAGGCCAGGACCGCTGTGGTTCTTGGGATTCACAGAAAAACCCTGTTTACCAAAATGAAAAAGTTCGGAATCGAATAATCCCGAATTGTGGCGATATCGCCACAATTGTTTAACGTGCTGAAATTGTAATAAAATTATTTAATTCGTATCGTTTGATTATGTTTTATGTGGCGTTTTCACCACGTAAGCCTGTCTGGCTGCCCACCTAAGCAATCCTTCTAAATACAAAAATAGTATTTTAAAACAATCTGTTACAAGATTGATTTTGTTAAATGGTATAATTATTGTATCCACAACCTCAAGCTTGTGAGCAAGCGTTCAGTTTTTTTTAGATCAGATAAATAAAAGAGGAGTTGTCTAACATGCGCATCATGACAGAATACCGGCAAAAGCTGTCCACCGCATCCAATGCCGTATCTGTTGTTAAATCAGGGGATTGGGTCGATTACGGCGCCTTTTTAACCGCACCTGAAACCCTTGATGCTGCACTGGCCATGCGAATCCGTGAACTTTCATTTGCGGTTGACGGTTTTACACGGCCCATGGCCGTTTTAAAAATGTTTTGGACCCATGGGTGTAAAAAACAGATACGCCCGTGACACCTTGTAACCTTAAACGCTTTTATAAAGGATAAAGTCTTATGGCACAATTGATTGCAGATCGACGGGATGTGGATTTCGTATTACATGAACAACTGGGCGTGGACAAATTAAGCAAGGATGAACGATTTGCCGAGTTCAAGAAAAAGACCGTTGATTTAATCGTAAGCGAAGCCAGAAATCTTGCAATTAAAGAGATCCTGCCCCTTCAAACCATCAGTGACGAAGGCTGCACGTTCAATGCCGGTGAAGTAAAAGTACCCGAGGCCTTTCACAGTGTATATGCAGCGTATAATGAAGGTGAATGGCTGGGAATGACCGATGATCCCGACTGGGGCGGGCAGGGGATGCCGCACACCGTTGCCATGGCGGCCAATGAGTATTTTTACGGGGCTTGTAATTCCTTTATGCTTTACAACATGCTCACCCACGGCGCGGCCAAACTTGTGGAGAAGTTCGGCACGGATGAGCAAAAGCGGATCTATCTTAAAAACATGCTGTCCGGAAAATGGTCCGGCACCATGCTTTTGACCGAGCCGGATGCGGGGTCCGACCTTGCCGCCGTAGAAGCCACAGCCAAACCGAACGCAGACGGCACCTATTCCCTGTCCGGCAACAAAATTTTCATCTCGGCAGGCGAGCACGACATGGTGGAAAACATCATTCATCCGGTTCTGGCCAGGATCGAAGGGGCACCCGAAGGCATTGCCGGTATCTCCCTGTTCCTGGCTCCCAAATTCAGGGTTAACGAAGACGGCACCCCCGGGGAATTCAATGATGTCGTCTGTACAGGCATCGAGCACAAAATGGGCCTGCACGGCAATGCAACCTGTTCGTTGACCCTGGGGGGGAAATCCGGATGCATCGGCACCCTTCTGGGCGAGGAAAACAAAGGTGTGGCGGCCATGTTCGAGATGATGAACGAAGCGCGTCAGATGGTCGGGCTCCAGGGGTTCGCCAATGCGTCAGCCTCATATATGTATTCCCTTAATTATGCCCGGGAGCGGATTCAGTCCCGGGAACTCAAAGCCCCGGCCGGCTCAAAATCCGTGCCCATCATCCGCCACCCGGATGTGAAACGCCAGCTGATTACCATGAAGGCCTATGTGGAAGGGCTGCGCAGTCTGAATTATTTTTGTGCCATGTGTCA
>JAKSBO010000724.1 GCA_022361095.1 Desulfobacterales bacterium
GTGATTGTGCCGCCGCCGGGGTATCATAAAAGAACCTTGGATGTGTGCAGGAAATATGATGTGCTGTATATTTCGGACGAAGTGGTCACGGCATTCGGGCGGCTGGGGCACCATTTTGCTTCCAAGGACGTTTTCGATATTGTTCCGGATATCATTACCGTGGCCAAAGGAATCTCTTCGGGGTATCAGCCGTTGGGTGCTGCCATCATATCCGATAAGCTGATGGGGCGCATCAGCGGGGCATCGGCAAAGCCAAATTCATATTACACAAACGGATTTACCTATTCCGGGCATCCGGTGGCATGTACCGCTGCCTTGAAATATCTTGAGATCATGGAACGGGACAATATCAATGAACATGTCAGGGATGTGGGGCCTTATTTTATCAAACGCCTGGAAGAGCTTAATGCATTTCCTATTGTTGGTGATGTGAGGGGTGTCTGCCTGATGGCGTGTGTGGAGTGTGTGGTATCGGATGATGAAGATCAAAATATTGCTGTTGCCCAAAGAGTGGATGCGTTTTGCCAGGAAAAAGGGCTCATTGTCCGCCCCTATGAAAATCTATGCATATTATCTCCGCCGTTGATTATCGATAAGGCAGGCATTGATCGGATTGTAGATATTTTAAGGGGTGGTATTATCGCTGCAATGGACGAAAGAAATGAGGAGACCAGGTGATGGAAAAAATAGATATCCATCTTATAATAAATGGAGAAATCGTGGATGGAGAGGCGGAAAAAACCGCTCTTTTCAGCCCGGAGAATAACGAATTTATCGCAGATGTGCCAAGTGCGACCACAGCCCAGGTTGATCTGGCGGTGGAAGCGGCCAATGCAGCGTTTCCGGCTTGGAGACAGAAGTCTTTTGCCGACAGGGCCGCTGTTTTGTATAAACTTGCTGACCGCATTGATGAAAAAGCCGAACTTTTAGCCCAACTTGAATCCCTGAACTGCGGTAAACCCTATCAGCGAATGCTTGAAGACGAAATGCCGGCCATTTCAGATCATTTCCGTTTTTTTGCAGGGGCCTGCCGCTGCATGTCCGGCAGCGCCGCAGGGGAGTACCTTGAGGGCTTTACCAGTATGATCCGCAGGGATCCGGTGGGTGTGGTGGGCCAGATCGCCCCCTGGAACTATCCTTTGATGATGGCGGCCTGGAAAATTGCCCCGGCCCTGGCAGCCGGAAATACGGTGGTGTTCAAGCCGTCCGAATGTACACCCTTGACCATGCTTGCCTTGGTTGAAGATATTAAGGAACTCTTCCCTGCTGGCGTACTTAACATTGTAACGGGCAGGGGCAGTGTTGTTGGAAAACACATTGCCGGGCACGAAAAAATTCAGATGGTGTCCGTTACCGGTTCTGTCGATACCGGCAAGCAGGTGTTGAACTCTGCCACATCCAATGTCAAACGTACACATCTGGAGTTAGGGGGTAAGGCCCCGGTCATTGCATTTGATGATTGCGATATCGATGATCTGGTGGAGAATATGAAATTGTGGGGATATTACAATGCGGGCCAGGATTGTACAGCAGCCTGCCGTTTGTATGTTCAGGACAATATCTACCAGGAAGTGGTTGAAAAGCTGACTGCGGCTGTTAAAGGCATTGATGTCAATGATATCGGCCCGTTGATTTCTGCCGAACAACGGGAGATTGTCAGCGGCTTTGTGGAGCGTGCCAGGAAGGTTCCACACCTGAAAGTCGTTGCCGGCGGTAATAAAATTGACCGTGGATATTTCGATGAACCCACCCTGATCGTTGATGCCCGTCAGGATGATGTGGAAAAATTCCGTTTTATACGGGCGCTGTTTGATCGCAATGTTACTCTCGCGCATGCCGTACTTGAAAGTGATATTGAAAAATACATCGGCATCA